>JARKOR010000213.1 GCA_029975625.1 Nanosynbacter sp.
GGCGGGTGGCCCGATCGTCGGCCGCGCTGATCGTGCGCGGCAAACTGGAGCGTTCACCGGAAGGAATCGTCAATCTGCTGGCCGATCGTCTGGAGCCGCTGACGATCGATGTGGCGCACCATTCGCGGGACTTCCGTTGAATGGTCGAGTTCCTCCACGTGAACGGCCAGGTGATGCTTGTCAGTGATGAATCCCAGCGTCATTGGGTCGATCCTCTCGGTGATCCTCACTTGATCTTGGTCTATGATCTCCAAAATCAGCCGTTTCCCTGACAGCCTCGCGAGCGAGTTTAATGAAGACAGAGACGAAAGGAAAAGACTGAGCATCATGACCTATAGGACCTATGCTGTGGGGTATGGAGGACTGCCTGCGGTCAATGGCGAAGAGGATTGGGCTGGGTTGCCCGGGCATCTTATCGGCGGCATCTCGATGTATCACACGGATGGACGAACCTTCGCCTATCAAGCAAGGAATTCTGCAGGCTGGCTACCTGAAGTCTGGGGCTTTAACGGTTGGAGTGGATGGGGTGAGCCAAATGCGGGAACGGGCTCGACCATCTTCGGAATTCGGATCATTAACGCGCGATTCGCCTTCCGTGCCCGGGTTCACTATCCAGGAGGATCCAGTGTCAGCCCGTATTTCGGTCCTTGGCGATATTCGTCTAATAATTCTTTAGAGATAGGAAACCTGGATATTGCTGATGGTTTACAGTTCAACTAATAGAATTGTTTTGTCAAGTCGGAGTGGTCGATAGCTTATGTGTGCTGCTGGTTTCGTTAACGGCGTGGATCGCCGTCTATAATAAGGGTGTCCGCCCCTAGCTTAGCGGCTATTTGATCGGTGATGATTGGAAGGGAACAACATGAACTCGCGGTCCCCGATGACGACTTTTACGCTAGTAACCTTGGTCGTAGCCATGACTGGCTGCACGACTTCGGTCTCGGCACCGTCAAGCATTCACTCTCCTTTATCGTCGGCGACGTCGGATCCCACTACTACTGCCAGCGATCCCACCACGACATCACCAAGCATGACAGAGGCTGGTTCCGGATTCACTCCGTCAATCACGTTCGATGATTGCGCTCAATTGTCCACCGAGTTCATCGACTGGGTACTGGACCCGAATGGCTGGAGTGGTCAGGTGCATCGTAGCGATGTCACTGCCGCGATTGGTGCGGTCGTTTCATCGCCTTCTGGTGATTGGGCAGTATTTGCCATCGAAAATCCTGATAGTGGTGCTGTACCCCCAGTCAGACAGTACGCCTATATCACCCCAGCGCCACCCGCTATACAAGCCGAAATTATTTCCGTCGCCCGAATCAGCGCTGACACGGGCCAGATTATCTGGGGTTTTGACAACTACACCTCGTGGCGAGGCGAGCAACAAGATCTCGGCCGCCAGGCCGTGGAAGCCTCGTTCGCTTGTCTTGGTCAAAGCTAGTATGCTAATATACGGAATTGCGGGAGTATCTATCGGTTGCGGATTATGGGCGAGGTGGATTGATTAGCGTCCTATGCCATCCGAAGCACCTCGATCGTTCTGGAATCGATATAAAATGCCAATCCTGTGAGAATTGCCTGTACTATCAGGAATACAGCGACGCTCACCCAGGTCCGGCATCTGTTGACCACGACGATGCCCACCGTAAATAAAACTATGCCCGAAAGTATGATTTCTGAATAGTGGAGTGTTTCCGAAAAAGTGGATAGCTGTTTAGGCTGCGAGTTCAAGTATGTTTCTGTAGCCTAGCTCATATTCTTGCGGTGTCAAGTATCCGAGCGTTGAATGACGACGAGTCTGGTTGTAGTATTCCTCAATCCAAGAAAACGTGTACTTTCTCAGAGTCTTGAGATCTGGCCAAGGCCGGGTATGGATGAGTTCCTTCTTGTAGGTCGCAAAGAACGATTCCGCAACCGCGTTATCGTAACAAATCCCGGTACGACCCAACGATCGACGAATCTTGTATTTCCGACAATACTTAGCAAAATCCGTCGACGTATACTGACCGGA
>JARKOR010000148.1 GCA_029975625.1 Nanosynbacter sp.
GCAAATGCGCGCACGCTTCCTCCAGCGAGTACCTTAACAGAGGAAGATGTTCGTGATATTGAGCGTATTCCAAACGTTATGACTGCGCCTATGTCAGTTCTTCATACGGGTTTAATAGCAAAAGATGGAGCAGTTGATAGACAGCACGCAACACTGGTTGGAAGCACGGTTGGCTTGTTGTCGGTCGCCAAGCTTGAACTTCTTGATGGGCAATTCTTTGAAGATAATGTATCCACGAGCGGAGTTGTTATGGGTAAACAGCTGGCAATTGATATATTTGGCACGGAACACGCGCTCGGAAATGTTGTGAAAATTCGCGGTGAGACCTTTACGGTTATGGGTGTCCTCAAAGAGTCGGATCAACCAATAAATTATATGGGTGTGGACTTTGATCATGCGGCGATTATTACGACGACGGCGATGAAGCGGTTTACGCAAAAAGTTCTACAGATACAACAAATCGTGCTTCGGGCCGAAGATCCCGCCTTGCTCGAAACCGCGACAGAGAGCGCAAAAGAAATTTTGACCAAAAACCACGCGGGAGAGCAGGACTTCGCCGTGCTAACCGGTACACAGCTAGTCGCCTCGGATAACGAGCTGTTCACTGGGCTCACACAGATCGTAGCTGTTATTGCGAGTATTTCTCTTCTCGTCGGCGGCATTGGCATTATGAACATTATGCTCGTGAATGTCGCTGAAAGAAACCGAGAAGTCGGTATCCGTAAGGCGATTGGTGCGGCAAATGGGCAAATTATCAATCAATTTCTCATCGAGTCGACTATTATCGGTCTAACGGGGGGAGTTGTAGGCTATGGTTTGGGCGTGGGTATCGCCTTTTTGATTGGCGTCTATCTGCCGTTCTTACCGACGATTGAGTGGCAAGTGGCGGCACTAAGTATTGGCGTTGCAACAGGAACAGGTATTCTATTTGGACTTTATCCTGCAATTCGCGCAGCCAAAAAAGACCCAATTACTGCTTTGCGGCAATAAAATGAAACGCTATGACAAAGCTTGTTTGAACTTCTCGACGAGCTCAACGGGCACGGGATTGACGTTATTTAGAATAGCCAAGTATACGCTCGACATATCGGCAAAGGCTAGCCCCCATAAGAATTGTTGCACAAGGCTTTCACCCTCGAGCTGGATAGACTTAGTGTGAGGACGATTACCGCTCAACATCTGGTCCGTCAGCTCCATTCGCTCCGTAATACGCGGATTTTCAAGATGGCTCCTGAGGTCAAAGACGGCAAAAGGTTTTTCAATCGGGTGGCTCACCCAGCCAATGAACTCATTGTGATTAAATTCTGGGAATTGGTTCCAAAAGGCCACATTTTTCGATGACTCGTTCCAGCTTATCTTCCACTTATAGGCAATTGGTGCTGTTAGTTCCCCGCCGTAAAACATGCCGATTTTTCCCGAGGCTCGCTCTGCTATTTGTTTGGCGTAATTATGCTCGGTTGGCACTTCCGGTGACCAGTGGTTAATATGCTCTCGTAGCCAATCAGAACTGTTTACTATGCCGTCGTATAAGGTACTATCGATTAAAGTATACTGTTGTAAAATCTGCAACAATATACGCAAGTGATAGACTGTTGACATACGAGGTTGCGCGCCATTTGGTACTAACGCGAACGGCACGTTATCTCGCTCTGCGTATTCTTGCAGGGCGCCACCCGTAGCCATTGCGACGAGCGCTGCCCCCCGCTCCTTAGCCTGCTCATAGCAGCTCAGCGTTTCTTCGGTGTTACCTGAGTGGCTAATCGCAATTACAAGTGTTTGATCGTCGACATATGCCGGAAGTGTATATCCCTTTACTACTTCAAGCGGTACTGTCAATACATCTCTTACGAGCACTTTCACCATGTCTGCAGCTAAAGCCGATCCTCCCATGCCCGCCATAACGATACGACTGAAGGCTCGGGGCGCTATATCCCCATGAATATCCGGAGTGAAGGTAGCCTGCTCCGGCAGGTGTTGAATGGCCTGAAGTGCGCCCGATGGGTCGCGCTGAATAATAATATTTTGGTCGTCGAGCATACTTGCATTCTCCTATTTACTTATGCTACAGTATAGCATAAGAAGTATGATAATGATACATAAAAGGGGTGGTATGGATATTTCAGGAGTAGTTGATCAAAAACAGTCAATTAGCGACGACCAGGAACTAGCAAAAGCTCTCGCGGGGGTGACACAAGAGACGGAAGGCATGACGTCGGGTGATGTGTCGACTCAAACCCCTCCTGTTGATGACCTGCCAACGGTTTTATCAACACCCGTCCAAGACACACCTGCTGTTGTTGAGCCCGTAGTTGCACCAGATCCTATTTCAGTAACCCCTGTCGGCACGACGCCAGTATCTGTCGGAGGCGACCTCGCTAATGTCAAACAGGCTGCCTTGTCTGAGCTACGCCCCCTCATTGGTAAGCTCGAGGTAAGCCCGGAGGAGAAATTCAACACCTACCTTCTTCTCATCCGATCGACGGACGACCAATCTCTCATCGCACCTGCCCACGAAGCAGCCCAAAGTATTGTCGACGAGGCCAAAAAGGCCCAGGCTTTGCTTGATATTATTAAGGAAATTGATTACCTCTCAAACCCGCAACAGTAGATTTTCTAGACAAAAGACTTGACAGAACTAATATATATAGTGGATAATGATCTTTATCGTTTCTGAGGCGCCATCGTCTCCTCGGTCTACCACAGATAGAAACGCGAACAAGAGAGGCATTTTCGAATGTCGGTTATCGAAGACATCAGTTACGCTCCAGCCCAACGGCGTGACGCCCTGATCGCTAAAGTGGCTGATGCGCCAGGAGATTCGATGGTGTATCAGCAAGAGCTTCTTACCATGTGCTCAGAGCAACGTTGGTTGGTTGCGGAGATTACCGTCAGTCTGATTAAAAGAGGTGTGGACCCTAAATATATCATCGAAGATCTTAGGCGCGGTCCTCGCTCCAAACGGATACGGCCAGGGGTTGGAGAAGCAATTGAGCTCTACAATATGTGGTGTTCGGTTGCCGATAGTTCTGCTGGGGAGAGAACCTCAGAGTTGTGTTTTGGTATCTCCGAAGGTGATCTCAGGGGCGTCGCTGATCCGACACGCTGCGCCTCTCTTGGTCAGCTTCACGTTTAACATGCGTAGCTGACCGCGGCTGGGCGGGAAGATGCGGCTACATTGTTTGCCCCTTCCCGCCCAGCAGGGCTTCCTTGTCTTTAGACCGCCTACGGGCGTCTTTTTTATTTCCTAGCTATCTCTACGAGCGCATCTTCGACATCTTTTGCGAGCTCTTCATAACCACGCTGAGTTGGGTGGCCGAGCGCCCGAGGTATACTTGGGTCGACAAAGAAAGTTTTGCCGAGGCTGCGGCAGAGGTCAATCTTATGTTTAAGCTTCACAAAAAAGATAGATTTCGTTGGGTTATCGTCATTTATTACGTCAACGACAGATGCTAAACTACTGTTAATTCCATCAATATATTCCTCGACAAAAGTGTCGATTTCAGGGCTTATGAGCGCGCCGCACCACCATGCGCTTCTGTCGATAATACGCG
>JARKOR010000174.1 GCA_029975625.1 Nanosynbacter sp.
AATTTACGAAACAGCGCATGTCATGGAGCACATGGCGTTTGGCGCTAACGAACGGTTTCGTTCGGAGCACGCGTATGAGCAAGAATTTACGAAAAACGGCGCGTACCACAATGCATTTACGTCAGATTACGCGATGGTGTACGAGGCGGCTTGCGCGGACTTCGAGTGGGATAGGATTTTAGATCTACAGCGCCTTGCTATTACCACGCCGCGGTTCAATGGAGACGAACTTGACGCCGAAAAGGGGAATGTTCGCAGCGAACTAACCGGCTACCTCAACAATCACAACCGAGTTATGTGGCCGCGCGTACAACAAGCGCTCGGTGAAGATATCTTGACCTATAACCAGCGGCTCAAAACCATTCCGGCAATTACCCTCAAAGACATTAAAGAGCATCATAAGCGGACGCACACGCTTAATAATATGCGTTTTGTGATTGCTGGGAAGCTGAAGGGGAGGAAAAAGCGCATCCGCGAGATGCTCGAGGATTGGACGCTTGAAAGCGGCGAGCGATTTCCCGTGCCGTACAATGAACTTACCAGGGCAAATCCGGTACTCATCCGTCGTAAAGAGGCGTCGAACCTGAATTTTGGTTGGTCAATGAGCGTTCCTCGCGAATTAACCGATACAGAGGACGATGCGATGGGCTGTTTGAATCACATTTTGACCGGGACAATGAGCTCGCGCATTTTTGGTGCGGCACGCAAAAAAGGTTTGGCGTACGGTGTATTTAGTGACACCTCAGTCGGATTTTACGACTCGGCGTGGGATTTTGGCGGGCAAGTAAATCTTGAAACGGCGGAAGACCTCTTTGACATCGTTGTCAGGGAGCTCAAACGGGTTGTTAGCGGGACAATAGACCCAGAAGATGTCGAAAATGCCAAATCGTACGCCCTCGGCCGCTACCAAATGGGCGCGCAAACTGTCGCGCAAATCAGTGGATTTTACACCAGCCGTTATTTTGCCGATGATGTTGTGAAAGATTACGATAAAGTCCCTGCGGACATCCTCGCCGTCAGCCAAGAACAAATCGTCGAAACAGCGCGCGAATTCTTCCAGGCCAACACCTGGGTACTCGCCGGCGTGAGCAGCGGGGAAAAAGAACTCCTCTTGAAATTGCAAGAAAAGCTTGAAGCGTTGTTCTAG
>JARKOR010000180.1 GCA_029975625.1 Nanosynbacter sp.
CGACGTGGCGACCTACGGTATTGGCTTGCAGGCGAGCATGGGGGCATTTTTGTTGAGCTCCGGCGCAAAAGGTAAGCGTTACTGCCTCCCCCACGCCAAAGTAATGATTCATCAGCCGTCAAGCGGGACAAGGGGTAAAGTCACAGACATGGAAATTGATTTGCGCGAAAGCCTCGAGGTGAAAGAAATGCTGGCGAAGATCCTTGCCAAAAATACCGGTCAGAAACTATCAAAAGTGAAAATCGATATGGAGCGCGATTACTGGATGTCGCCGACTGAAGCCAAAAACTACGGGCTAGTTGATGAGGTTTTGACGAAACTACATTAAAGCTTCATGCTCGAAATAGTATCTATTAATCCGGCTGGCGAAGATAGCTGTGGTTGTGAGCTGAGAAGTTTGTAGTGGGCGATTATCACGACTATCTGCTTTGCATAAAGTGGCTGTGGAATTGGGTGATGATTACACTCAACTGTTGGAGGTTCAGCCACAAGAAAACTATGACAGTTTTGCACTCTCGCCTGTACACACCGTCTCGGGTGCATTTTTTACTCTGTTAAAGAACCATGGGCTTGTCGATGGTGATGTCAATCCTAATCATCCAGTAATTGCAAAATTGGTCGAACTTAAGAACGAGTCTTATGCTGAGCTATTGGAATCTAAAGGCCAGCCAGTGGCTGGCGCCGAATCATTCGTGAGTGATTTTGCCGTGACGTTTGGTATTGAGGATAAGAATGCGATTGCTAGTACGGCAAACGCACGGGACATAAAAGTGTTTCTCAAAAAATATGACTTAATTCATCTTTTTCCAGATGAGCGGATTATCGATGTCGCTCAGGTATCTCATCCTAAGCCACACCCCGAAGCTTTTGACAAGGCATTTCGTTCACTTGGTTTGCACGATAGTGAACGGGCACACGTCGTCGCGTTTGAAGATGATCCGCGAGGTATGCTATCAGCACGAAAGGCTGGACTTTATGTCTGCGCGATTACGACACGATATTCCCGCGAGGAGTTGGGACGTGTTGAGGCTAGGCCGGATCTCATCGCGGATAGCTTTGCGCAGTTCCGGGAATACTTCAAGCTTACAGGCTAAAATCCTTCTTTATGGAGTAAGTGTCCGTAGCGTGGTGGTTGCAAAAATTGCAAACTCAGGGCCCAGACCTACGGCAGGAATAAAGCCAAAAGTTACAGGCTTGTTGACGAGGTTTTGACAAAGATGAGTTAGTTGGTATAATTCAGACAGGGTGGGTGAACATTAAGAGTTTATCCTTTGGTTTGAGAGGAGCCAGTAATGGCTTATCAGGCAAAGATTATTGCCGACTCAGTTTCTCCGGCTGGCTGTCGTCTGACAACTATGGAGGTGACGTTTCCTCGTATTGTCCTTTCTGAGTTCAATACGCACCGTATGTTCAGTCGAAATTCGGCATCAAGTCGAGCAATTCCGATTGCGAAGCAACTCCAGCGCATTACGGACGATCCGTTTATTCCTGTGTGGTGGGGTCGCAATCAATCGGGTATGCAGGCTGAAGTCGAGCTGTCTGGTTATGAGCGCATACAGGCTGAATCAGAGTGGTTAGCCGCACGCGATAGCGCGGTGGCACATGTACGGCAGCTGATGGCTCTTGGTCTGCACAAGCAGATCTCGAATCGGCTACTAGAGCCATGGATGTGGCAGACAGTCATCGTTACCGCGACCGAGTGGAGCAATTTCTTTGCGTTACGGGCTAACCCCATGGCGCAACCAGAGATTCGCACTGTTGCGGTCATGATGAAGGAGCTCCACGAAGCTAACGAGCCGTCGCTCATCAACCAAGGTGAGTGGCACCTCCCATTCATTCAGCCGGAGGAACGTGATGGCGCGTTCGAGTTTAGCGAGGAAGCTCGCAAAATCTCAGCAGCACGTTGTGCTCGCGTGAGCTACCTGACTCATGACGGTCGTCGCGATCTCGAGGCCGATCTTAATCTCTATGACCGGCTGGCGAGTGCTGGACACATGTCGCCGTTTGAGCATGTGGCAACGCCACTACCTTGGCGGCCTCATCTCATGGAACGTTTGGGTGAGTGGATCTCTGTGGAAGAGTCTGTTCTCGCAAATAAGCTGGACGAGCGTATTCAATGGTCCGGCAACTTCCGTGGCTGGAAGCAACTGCGTAAGTTCTTACCTCACGAAGACGACTTTTCCAAGGTCGCCAATAGGTGAATTCTGTTCACCTCGGCGGATAGCTTCAGTTGATTACACAAGTGATCCTGAGTTGTCCGCTGGGGCTTATCCGTTGAAATGACTATCGCTGTCGTTGTGAAAACTACGGCGATTTTTGCTTGTGATTACCCTGGAATGATGACACAATGATTTTAGAGATTGGGGGTAGTATGAGGCAATATTTAGACCTACTAAAAGACATTCGCGATAATGGCGAGGAAAAAGGAGACCGAACAGGGACGGGTACAAAAAGCGTGTTCGGTCGGCAAGTTCGCTATGACCTGAGCGAAGGGTTTCCGGCGGTTACCACGAAGAAACTGTACTTTAACAGTGTTGTACACGAGTTGCTGTGGTTTTTGAAAGGTACGGGAAACATTGAGTACCTCGCGCAGAACAATGTTCACATCTGGGATGAATGGCCGTTCAAGGCGTACCTCGAGAAAAACGACTTACCTATTCCAGAAGTAAATTCTCCTGAGTGGAAGGACCAGATGAGAGACTTTATTAGTCAGGTAGCAACTGATCATGCTTTTGCCCGGCAATGGGGCAATCTCGGTCCAGTCTACGGCGTGCAATGGCGCAAGTGGCCGGACGGAGAGGGCGGCGAAATCGACCAGATTGCCCAGGCGATTGATATAGTAAAGAATAACCCCAACTCCAGACGTAATATCGTTACGGCATGGAATCCGGCGGAAATTGAGGCAATTGCTGAGGCTGGCGGACTACCGCCGTGTCATTCATTGTTTCAGTTAAATGTCAGGGGCGACAAACTCGACCTTCATTTGTACCAGCGCTCAGCTGACACGTTCCTTGGCGTGCCATTTAATATTGCCTCATATGCACTGCTCTTGTCCATGATCGCTCAAGTAACCGATAAACAACCTGGCGACTTCGTGCACACGCTTGCCGATACGCATATCTACCTTAATCACCTCGACCAGGTCGATGAACAGCTCTCGCGTGAACCATTGCCGCTACCGAAACTCAGGCTTAATCCTGATATCAAAAATATCGACGACTTCACGTTTGATGATATTGCGCTTGTTGGCTATGAGTCTCACCCGCCAATCAAGGCGCCAATTTCAGTCTAGCTCCGCCGGTACTCGACAACATCGAACGAATACGAATTTTTCTCATCTGCCTCGTGATGCTCGCGTGCTACTTCTTGCCACTCACTGCTAAGCTTTGGAAAAAACGTGTCGGCGTCAGGGAACGTCGCGTCCACTTCTGTTGCGTAAATCACGTCGACTGTCGGAAGTGCTGCTCTGTATAGCCGAGCACCGCCGATGATGAAGATAGGGTAGCGTGCGAGTGCGTAGGC
>JARKOR010000214.1 GCA_029975625.1 Nanosynbacter sp.
CATGGATCTGGAAAACGTTTTTTGCCAAATCGATTCCAATAGTTTTAACGTTCATGATAGCAGCGCTCCGTTCAATGAGTGACGATTTATCGTCCCACTGTGGCACAAGAGATGGGAGGCGACCATTCCATTAACAAAGCCGATCTACGGTAAAATTAAGCGAATCCGATGAGACTGTGCAGCCATAATCGAGGACGCGCCCGATAATTTTAATAACGCTATCTGCGGATAAAGCAGAATAGGTGGTTAACCCCAGACATAAACCGAGGAAAATAATGTTATTGTATTTCATAATCTATTGTTCCTTAGCGACAGATTGCTGTCTGCTGGTTCAGTAAGGTACCAGGAGAAACTTCAGGAAGCTTGTACTCGACAATACAGTTTGAGTTTTTATCTTTGCCCCATGAAACCTGTAATTTCCCTGACTGTGGAAGTCCAGTCAGATAAACCTGACCGTTTTCTGCGACAATGCTGCCATTTTTATTCTCTCCGTGTGTGACAATTGCACCGAATGGAACGCTCTTATTACCGTACTTCAACGTCATTAATACTTTCTCGCCGATTTGTGCATTAAATGTTGCTCTGGCAATAGCACCGTGAGTTGGGATGACAGTGACCACGGTTTCATCCAGTTCAACATTATCTGCAAGGGAATTCGCGTTAAGAGCAACACGGTTTTCTCTATATTCTGTCGCAAATGGTAATATGGCATAGCCACGCCAGTCGGTATGAATTCCGGTCTGGTTCTCTATTTTGACATTATCAGCACCAGGAGCCTTAACCAGAACCATTGTGTCGCCCAGCGGCTGTCCAAAGGTGATGCCATCAGCATGAGCAATAATCCCCCCACTCATTCCGTAATAAATCTGGCTGCTGTCACCACTCCGACTGTAACCGACATTAGTATTACCATAAGCTCCACGATAATTAAGAGAACTGTAACCACTGGTGCCAGACGATGTATTACCTCCGTGGGTGTTACCGACCTGAACGCTATAATTCAGGTTATTATCCGGCAGCAGAGTGCCATAAACCCCCGATAGATTGGTCATGCCGCCTTTCAAATCGTTTGACAAACTGTAACTGGCGTTTGAATTACGAAATGCCGACTGACTGTCTGTACGCATCCAATGACTGAAGGGAACATTAAGCGTAAAAGCGAGTAAATGATCCCGATCGTTTTGCCATATATTATTGGAATAGCTGTAATTCAGCGAAGTCGTAATATCACCAAACGGCACATTTAATCCAAATGATATTTGCTGGTCGCTGCGTGACGTGTTCCAGTAACTTTGGCGACTGGCACTGAAAAATGTCGTACCGTAATTTCCAAGCTGCTGAGAGATGCTTATTTGTTCCTGACCACGCTTACTGTAGAACAGATTAAAATAATCAATAAATTGTGTCTGCTCATTGGTGTCTCCGGCAGGAGGCTTGACGGTGTAACCACTCATTCGACTGTAGGCACTGTCGGATAAGTTATAAAAACCTTGCGTAGAATAGCGATATCCTGCGACCTGGATATTGGTTCCTGTCTGGTAGAAGGATTTGCTGTAGACGGATTTAACCGATTGCCCACTGTGACGGGTGCCATCTGCAAGTGTCGTATTGGCCTGCGTGATATCGAAAGAAAAGGCACCAAAAAGTCCTAAATCTTTCCCAATACCAAGGTTGAAGGCCTGATAATCTTCTGCAATTTGCATTCCGCCATAAGGTGTCCAGTTTCCTTCCAGACCATGCATCAAGCTACCTTGTATGAACTTGGGGGAGCTTTGCAGATTATTTCCACTACGATATTCCCCCATGGCAAGCGCATAACGCGTATATCCAGCACGTTGGAGAACCGGAACAGACGAATAAGGAACATATAATGTCTGAATACTGCCGTCTGCCTCTTTTATGGTTACTTGCAGATCACCACCATTGGTCGCAGAGTTGATATCATCAATAGTAAAAGGGCCGGGTGGAACAGTAGTCTGATAAACATCGTATCCGTTCTGTTTTACACTCACTTGTGCGGTTCCACGGGCAATACCATGAATCACAGGAGCGAAACCATGTTAGCTATCGGGCAACATCGCTTCTGTTGAATTTATTTTGAGGCCACGAAAGTTCACACTATCAAAAATATCGCCATCGGTATAACTATCACCTACCGTTAACCGTGAGCGTAAGGGAATAATGTCACGTTCAGCCGACGTATTGATATGCTGCCATTTATTGCTGTCAGATGAATTGCTACTCCTACTGTTATAACTCCACGTTGAGTTATCGCGTAGTCGCCAACTACCAATGTTGATGCCACTCTGTAAATTCAAATATGCATAGTTTGATTTTCCTGCATTATGGTTACTACGATTATTAATAGAATTACCATTAAAACTATAGTTTAGAAGCCCAGCATTTATTCCTTCTTCCCACAGATCAGGAGAAACATAGCCGCGAGCCATTCTGCCAACATAAATTTGCGGAACGGAGAGTGACAAATGTTGCTGACCAACATCAAACTCAGTTGATGCGTCGGCCAAACGATCCTGAAGTGGTGTGCATGCGCTGTTGTCCGGCACATGTTTTTCTGCCGAATGTTCTTTATTGTCTAATAACGCTGATTTTTTTATACCAAGACTGACAAGAAGATCTGTACTCAGGCATGGGATGAGTTCTGCATTATTATCATCTGCAATAAAAGTAATATCCCGACTAGTCATAAATTCATCGTTCAAATAAATGTCGACCCGATATGTACCAGGTGGTGCCTCGCGTCCCTTAGTAAAGGCGGATAAATCGACAGATTCAGCAAGATCATTGCTTAAAAACCGTGGATTAAAATAATACTCTGCGTCAACGGGAAATACCGCAGTTGCTAAGCCAAGGGCAATGGTAAGCCGTGCAAAGCGAGGCATTATTAACACCTGATGCATACGATATGCCTTAAATGCGGCACGAATGGCTGTCATTATTAATTCCGATTGAGTTTATTATTAATTAGGTCACTGGCTTACTGCATGGTTGCCTTAATACGCGGAGTTAATGCACCGTAATCATTGATCGTCTGAAAACTGATATCCCCGGTTGCAGCATGCGTGATATCCACCGATACTTCACCTTTTGGCGGCACCATGGTGTTTGGGAGATTGCTATTTCCTGCTTTCATATTTGTTACGGTAATGAAATAGGGCGTTGGATTAATAAGCGTGAGTTTGCTACCGCTGCGACGAAACCGAAGCATTGCAGGCGCTTCTTCAGGTGCCATTGCCAGGTTCGTGGGGCGATAAAACATTTTTATGCGGCTAATAATTGCCAGCTGTAATGTATTCTCATTCTTCTGGTCTTTTTCCATAGCAGGAATAGCTTTAACATTCACCCAGAACAGGCTTTCACGGTCGCCTGGTAACTGATGATTAGTAGCGTTGATTATCCGCAGCGTATTCTCTTTTTTACCTTGCATGGAAAAAAGCGGTGGGGTAATGACAAACTGGGTGTCTTTTTGGTCACCTGCATTTTCTATCCATGACTGAATGAGATAGACACTGGCAGGATCATTATTCGTGACAGGCAATAAAACCTGTTTCTGGTTTGCCGGATAAATTACCCGCGTCGCACCCAGTGCGACAGCTGCGTTGGCAACGGTGCTATGGCAAGCAAAGAGCAATAAAAGTAACACTGTCGCCATAAAGGAAATAGAGTAGGGGGTACGCGTAGTTTGCATCTGATGCATTCTCCATGTGTTAAGAGGATAAGCGGGAAAACCGTTACATCAGACAATCGATTAATGTTGCTAATACATTGGCGAGTCGCCGGGTTTCCAGACTTAATGCGTTTGTAATAAATGTTGGTTCTCTTTTAATAGGAAAACCTTGCTACAAAGTAAATATTTTAAATAACAGTAAGTTTAACTACTGTTGTTTATTGATAGTTTAGATATTATGTGATTTTTCATAGCGCTCTAAATACAAACCATTTCTCATTAAAAATGAGATGAATATTGGTAAATTGCTCGGGTGTGCGTAGCCATGCCACACACACCCTGTTTCAATTTCAGATGACGTATAGCCACCTTAAGATTGAATTATAGATATTGAACTTTGAAGGTCGCATCAGCGTTTGCAGTACCAGCTACGGACTGCCCGAGAGCAATATAACGAGCCTGGAATGGCAGTATATTCGTGCCATCAATCAAGTCGGTTTTAGCACTAAAAGTGGCCCCATCAAGTATTAATACCTCACCCGTACGGTCCAAAATTTGAATACCGACATTTTGGGCAGAGCCTGCCGCTGAACTCTGCAGCGCTAACGTATCGTCATTACTGGTGACAGTAGTACCCAGGAATGCAACAGCTGCATTATTGGAAACATTGGTATCACAATCATTCAGCTTGATATTGAAGCCAACGGCGGAGCTGAGGTCACCCGCTTTAGCCAGGCGAGAAGAACGAACCTGACCCAGCTCAACCGTTTGGTTCATTGATTCTGAATCAATTGCACAAGCGGCATTTACCACTTCACCTTTAAAATGAATAACACCGCCATTAACAGTGGTCGTTACTGATTCATCACCCTCGGCTGCGCTTACCGCAGCAGACGACATCGCCAACACAGAAACGACAATCATACCAACATGTTTGAGTTTCATAATTCTCCAAAATTTATATTTAAGTAGCTGAATAAAGAGAGTTAACAATTAAGTCATTCTGTTATTGCTTAAAAACAAGAATCATTCTTGATTGGTTGTTGCCCTGAGAATATAGTTTCCAGGGTTATTACATTTCACGAAGAACGATAATATCTTTAAATCACAAGGACACCTAATCACAACAAGTTTATTGCTGCACTTGTTGAAGAGAGTATTTGCAAAAACATTTTATGTCGCTAAATAACATGACGATTTCATTATGCATGTTATTTATAAACCGTGACTAAACAGAATATTATTGCGAACAAGGGAAGTGTCAGGAAAGGTCAAGGGCTACCAATGGTTAATATGGCTATAAATCATTAGCTATGGTTAATGTTTGCTTGCTGAAACTAACACCGAATTGCTCTAAACAGATAAGTGCAGGGTTTATTAAAGCTGACCGACAGACTTTCTTAACCTGGTAATATCTCTCTTGGGTGACTCTCCAAACATCCGCGAATATTCCCGACTGAAATGGGATAGCTTTCGTAACCGACAGCATAGGCTGCTGTGGTGACATCGTAATGTTCATTCAGCATCGGTCGCCTGACTTCATTGAGACGTAGCCATTTCTGATACCGGAGTGGACTCATTCCCGCTTGATCCGTCCTTAAATAAGTAACAGCACCCTCTGGTGTTTTCGTATGCAGTGTCTATGCGACAGACACTGCGCTCTTAGCATGGGGCAGGGAATAACCAGGCTATTTCTCCATGCACAGGCCAATTATGAAAGAGGAGAGGCTTAAGTTCTTGAACCCTGAACGAATAACGACTACCAGAAAAGCACTTCGCATCACTCAGACATGATTTAACATAATATACATTATGCGCACCAATGGTAAGGATGGCGGGAACTGGCGTTACCGGTGCCGTCATTGGTCACAGACCGTAATCCACTGGCCCAGGACGTCTTTCAGGCAATGTTGGCATAAATCCAGTTTTAAGCGATTACTGTCACCAAAAATTGAACCGTATCCAGCTAAGTGATTAACAGACAGAAACTCATTGAACTCAATGTCATCTACCACCGTCTTCGCATGGCGACCACAGCGATCGCAGGTCTTCGCACATAACATTACAGTATCGCTGGATGTGAAAAATTGCATTTTATCTCCTCGTAATGCTGCCGCGCCGAATCAGCAATAACGCTAAAAAAACAGAATTGTTCGGCTTGGCCAACCCCTGACACTAACAAAAGCAAGTTTTGTCATTGTCAGGGGTTATCATATAAACCAATAGACCGTCCTTACGCCATTCTGGTTATCAATAACATAGCCGCATTGTTTCCTTAAAAATTCTTCTGCTAAATCAATGGCTTTTACAGAAATCTCATAAGAAGGAAGTAAAGTGTATCCTTTCCCTTCACTGGCAGCTGCTTTGATCGCATCCAGAGTATTATCAATCAGTAACAGAGCAAGTGATGCTTCATTTACCTGAGCCGAAGAACTTCTGGCTGCAAGTGTCATTGTTTTTGCTTCTTCCGCTGTAATCGTTCGTTCTGCCAGAGCAGATAAAATCCCATAAGAATCCATTAGTTACCCCAATCAATAATGTCCATTTGATGGATAGCGAGCAGGGCTTACGCACCTACCCGCTATCCATCAAAGTGGACGAATGATATGTGCTGTAAGCAAAATATACATAATACGCTGTTCATTGCTGTCTGCCTTGCTACTGAAAATCCAGCCTATAAGAGGAATTTTACTTATAACTGGAACTGAACGCTCGGCATTGCTGAACGATGAATCGATAAGCCCCCCCAATAACAACGTCTGACCATCCTTAATCTGGACTGTCGTCTGAATCTGGCGCTGATTAGTAATAATATCGGATGCCTGATCATCATTGCTGATTGAATCAGCGCGAGTGTCGATAGTCAGAACTAGTTGCCCGTTACCCATGACAACAGGCGTTACCTTGAGAGAAACGCCAACATCATGACGCTCGATAGTCTGAAACGGATTATTTACCCCGGCAGATTCGCCCGTTACCTTTCCGGTGATAAACGGCACATTCTTACCTACGGAAATGTAACCAGTCTGACCAGACTGAGTAAGAATACGCGGCGTTGAAATCACCTTAGAGCGTGAATTACTCTGGACAGCACGCAGAGACAGCGCCAACACGTTACCATCAAAAATACCAAAAGAACCGCCCGCCGTAGAAAGAGCGCTACCCAGTGCAGAAGTATTAAAGCCCCCCGCAACCTTATGACCGGATGCAGAACCTGCCGCAAACGATAAATCAACGCCATCAGACAAGCTGGTTTCAAACATCAGCGACTGAATGAGAACCTGATCGCGGGCAACATCCACAGAATTGATAAAATCGGACAGAACCGGCAGCAGCTCGTCAGGCGCAGAAACAATCAGCGAGTTATTGCCTGGATAATCCACGACATTACCACCACCATTAGAATCAAGATAAATTTTAATCAGTTGCTGAACATCGGACGATCTAACTTTTGTCAGCTTAAAATTTCTGACCGTAAGCGCCACAGGTACTGGCTGGTAAGATGGCTCAGAAGGAAAAGTATCATAAGACTGGTTATCAGAATCATCGGAATCCGAAACCATCTGTGAAGGTAATTTAGACGGCAAAGAGACTACCGCAGGATTGCCAGAAAGCATGACAAAACCGTTAGCATTCAGAACAGACTTAAAGAAATCATCAATATTTGTTGGATTAACATCAGCATTAAATACGGTTACGTTTCCTTTAATATCAGGATTAACAATAACAGGCTTGCCAGTTTTTGAAGAATACCACTGAACAAATGAGCGAACAGATGAATTATTTAAATTAACAGTTTCAGCAGAAACGCAGAATGAATAGGCAAATAAAAAAGCAACAATAACAGAGCGCATAATAATATTACTCCTGACAGGTAACAGTCTGTAAATAACGGCCTTTTCTAATAACAACACGACAGGCATCTTTAATATCAACGGAATAACCATCTTTAATCAAATCAAAATACTGATATTTCATACCTTTTGCATCAACAAACGTAACGGAAACGTCAAAGCCAAGTTGTGAAAAAGAATTAATAGAAAGTCGGGGTAAGTCACTGGACGAATCAGGCGTTACCGCCCTCGCCTGTTCAGCATAAGCAGATTTAATAGCTGAGATTTCATCAACATTCTTTCCAGACTGGAGCCAGAAACCAAACGCAAGCCCCAGCGCCAAAAAAGAAAGCATTAATATAAGACGGTTCGATTTGCGAAAATAAATTTTAGTGAGGCGCATATAATAATTAAATCCTCTGTGAACAGAAAATTGACCGTGCGTGATAAATGGTGGCAAAAGCGAAAATGCGCCATGAGGATAATTATCTGTGAACGCTTGTTTGGTATTGTAAGCAGAATAAAGAGATTTTCCTGTATATATCCATTTATCAACAGTGATTGAATTAACATTATCACCATATTTGACAATGCCAAAGTGTACCTTTGGTAAAGAAAATCTCGCTCCTGAAACCAAATTCATAATGGAGCCAACAAAAGGAATGTTTAATTTATCTGAACGGCGACAATAAACAACATGTTCAGCAAGCGCCAGACGAGCTTGCTTATCCATTATCGAAATATCCTGAATCAAAAATATAATATCCCAGCCTAATTTTCTGGCATGTAAAAACCAGTCAATAACAGGTTGTCTGTCTTTATCACCCCATGAGCGGGAATTAAACCAAGTACCACATTCATCAAGTACAAGGAGGCCATTACGGGATTCATCGTAAGATGTATTCCCAATACCAATAGCAAGTAAATCATTTAATGAAGGCTTGTCAGGAATGCGAATAACGCGCGTTTTTTTCGCATAACGCCCAACCATAGGCATATTATGCAATTTAAGATCAAGATTAGTGGCAACAGGACAACCCTTAGCAAGTCTTTCCTGTATTCTGGAAACACTAACAAGTGTCTTGCCTGAGCCTAATTTGCCTGTTACTACATAAACCGCCATTTAAATCACCCTGTTTGCATAATCAAGAAATTTTTGTTTTAAATCGAAAACAAAAACACTGATACGAGTAACCATAATAACGTTAACACACGCCTGAAAATGGTCAGGCAGTACAGACGCCATTAAATGGGAGAAATCAGCAGGTAAACCGTTGTACATGACCTCAGCAAGGTACTGCATTAAAAGCGTAACAGTTGTTGTAATTAATGCGACCAATGCAAAGGCGATTAATCCTGTTCTGGTAGCAAGTCGAGCTAAAAAACTCGCCACATAGCCAATAAACAAAGGAACAAGACCAATAAGAAAACGCAACAATGCAGGAATACCTAATAATAAAGGCATCACTCACCCCCTTTGCGAAGCAATGAAGTTAAAGAAGTAAAGACATACCAGAACGTAAGGCAATAAAAAACCCATGAAAGAACATCTTTAATAGTCAGTAATTTATCGCAACCAATATCAATCTGATAAACCTCTCCGGGAAAAATAATAAAATCAGAGCAGCCGTTACCATTGGGTAAATTAGGCAGCATAGCACCTTTATTTAAAAATGCTTCCCATAAAGCACCGTGAGAATCCTTTTCAATTCCCAATTCAGAATCAGCTAAAGTAGAAGCGCCATCTAATTCAGAGTCGCCCTTTCCATAACGAGAATCACCACCTGAAGGGTCAGCAAAACGGCCAGCCCCCCGCGTAAGATTGTTAATGGAATCGTCAAGACGATTTATATTATTCCTGGTTTGTTCATCGGCATTTTTTTTATCATCTGATGAAGTGTCTTTCTCCGTTAATTTATCATGAATATCGCTGGCTATTTTGGGTGAAGCACCTTCGATCGCAGACTGAATATCACCTTTAGAAAGACTGGAACCACTAGAGCCACCGCCAGAACTACCGCCAGAACTACCGCCACCGGACTCACCACCGCCAGACTCACCACCACCATTTTGGGGGGTTGAGGGTTTATCAGAGGGGTCAGCTACAGCACCTGTAGGCTTCCATGTTGCAGCGCAAACAGTACCATCACCCTGACAAACAATGACACCAGTAGCCTCATATTCACAGCCGTTATAGTAGATATAGCGACCACCATCATATGAATCAACATTATTAAATACACCTTCTTCTGGCGGCTTCGCTTCACAAATTTCTTCTGGTGTCGGGTCAGTAGGTTTTTCATCAGGAACAGAACGCTGAATATTACCAACAATATAAGCCGTTAAAGACCAATATTTATCCTTCTGCCCTGGTGAATCGCTGTAAGTACAATCGCCAGTAAAAACAAGACGGAATTCAGAATCAGGCCAGATACCCTCATAAGTTGGTTTAATCCGAGTAAATACACTCTGAGCACTGGATTTAGCACCCTGACAAGCGGAGGCCTGCATAGCAGCATCAATATAGTAAACCGTTATCTTAGAGCCATCCTGATTGGTTATTTGCTTACTTTCAGCATAGGCAGAACTTTGATAAGTGGATTTAGTAATGCTTTCCCATGACTCAGCATGTGAAAAAGGAGAAATGAGGACAGCGGAAAGAATTAATATTTTCCTTCTCATAGTAACCCGCTTTAATAAAGGGGCAACGAGTGCCCCTGAGTGAAATTCAAACCGCTTTTGAAGAGAATTTTTTGAAAATACGAATGGCAAGCCCAGCGCCAACCACAGCAACAACAACAGGCCATACTTTACCAATGAGATCATTTGCCTGAGTCAACAAAGCATCCATTGCCTGACCTGCATAATCAGTACCACCTGTAGCGCCTTCAGCCGCAAAAGAACTTGCAGAAATAAAAAGCGCAGTTGAAGCCAGAGCAATTTTATATTTAACAGTAGACAGAATTTTCATAGGAATAACTCCATTAAGGTTACATTAATCGGTCAGAAAATGATTTAAATGAACCGACCGCATAGAAAAGGGCAAAACCAAAGGTATAAGCCCCGAAGAAATAAACGATATACATTAACGAAAGACCCCCGCAGTAATCGCGCCGAGGCCAAAAGAAATAACGATGCCAGACGCTATCAAAATTTGAATAACATCGTCCATATTTAACCTTTGATCTCTGCGATGCCACCATCGGAAGCAACATTATAAGTTACACCTTCCCTACCCTCCATTGACCACGCACGGACATAGACAGGAATTTGAACTAATTTCCCAATGAAAGCATTCGCCTGGTTCATTAGACCTGCGTTAACGAGAGCCTGAGAAACTCGAATAATAATTTGATCCTGCTTTGTACCACCAAAACCATCAGGTATTTCAAGGCCAATACCAATTTCATTATAATAGCCCTGACCATTAACTTTATTACGTTGGCGGGCTCCCAACATTTTACCCTTAACGAAAAGACCATAATTAGACATATTACTTTCCTTTAATGCCAGCTACTGGCGTGCGAAATACGGTTGTAATCGAAAATAAAACCTTTCTCATAAATCCATAAGGGGATTTCCGCTGGCTTGGCTTCCAGCGTTCTTATTAGCGGAACAACGTTATTAGAGTCTGGTGAATCACAATAGAAATTAATATCGATACCGAACGAAAGCAATTCTCTTCTATGGCGATAAAAAGTATTATGAGGTAACATTTCTTTCATGTTAGCCCCTTGTTTCCAAAGTAAATAAGTTGACTGTATTTTTCTTGGCAGTTTCGTTATTTTTTCATCACTTAAAATAGCATTCTGATTCATTTCTATTCTCCCTACATATTCAGAGAATAATTGACGTGGTGTTTTCATATTCCAGTTAGCGCCAAGCGTTAAATTTAAATCAATAAGCTCAGTTGTTCTTAATGTTAATTCAATACGTAATTTATCTTTCGTCCAGTCCAGTAACCCGGCTCGTACAAACTCTTCGGCTATCTGGTGCCCTTTTTTACCAGAAACGTGTTCATCATATTTTGAATAAAATTTCAGACTCCATCGACGGGAGTTTTTACCTAAATAAACTGTACCGCCTTTCCCACATGCGCGACCATGGCGTGTTTTAGCTTTAAATTCGGCGGCATAAAGCCATGATCTGACATTTTCCAGCGTAGATAATGAATACATGTAATTAATGTCAATACGTGAAATTTTATACTGACCTGCCATAACGGCTTTATAAGACGCTGAATCATGAGGAATATTCAATAAGGATAAAATCCTGGCATAGACCGTCAACATGAGCCCTTGTATATCATCCGACCCAACAACAGAATGCCCCTGCAGAAACTTGGAAGGATTACCATCAATGTACAAATGTGTCGCTTTACCTTCGCCATTAGATCCTATCGATCGTACTTTCATCGTTGCTTCATGCGAACCGCGAACAGTCAGTCGCTTAACGGTTTCCCACTCAATTGCACCGTCAGCATCAACGCTGACAACACTCCCCGCCGGAAGCGGTTTGTGTGTGCAAGGGAAAATCCCGGTAAGCCAATCGATCACGAATAAATCCTCAAAATTACAAAAATGACGACTTACTAACACATGAGTTCAGTAGTTCATTAGTGTTTTAACATTACACCAGTGAGCTAGTGAGTTCAAGAGGATTGGATGATATGAGTTCATGAGCATGTATACTCACTTCAAATATTGCATTGAACGAGCGTAAAAAATGGCAAAGCGCACGACTTATAACGTGACGGAAGAAAGAAAAATGAAACTAGAACGACTGGCTATAAATGCCAGTGTAAAACTAGGAAAAACAATTACATGGACAGAGATTTTAGGTTATCTGATTGATAACTACTCTAAAGATGCAGCAGAAGATCTCATGTCTGCCAAACAAAAGGATTAAGTACCACGAATGGTACAAACGTGCAGTATTACCTACACTGCACGTTCTTTATTGTGCGGATTTTGAACAGCAACAAAGGATCAAAAGGATGAGTAGAAATAACGAAACAAGCGGCGTTGAACTGGTTGTTGTAGGCGTATTTGCTTTCTGTCTGGCAGTTGTTGCCTGGCTAATGAAAACTTTCGATGTTGAATGGCAAACAGCACTGGAAACTGCGCCTGGCCTGATAGTCTGGCTGCTTGTTGTCGGTGCGGGGATCTTTTTCGGGATCAAAATGGAAACTGGCCTTATTCGCTGGGGTGCTCCACTGGCGATCGCCCTTCTGATTCCGGTATTCAAGCCAATTCTTAAGGAAGCTGCCGGAGTACGTGAAATGGGTGGGTTGGTTTTCGATGATATGGTTTCGTGGTATGGAACTGGCTGGGGAATGTCTCTGATGTTCTTCGGGATTCTTATTGTCGGATATGGCCTGCTTTATTGGTGGCACAGAAGAAATTCATATTACTGGTAATCAATAAAACGTAGAAGAGAGGAAACATATGAAACTGAATCCTGAGAAATACAATAGAAACATTACCCTGCTATGTCCTGTGTGCGGAAATACAGAGATGGAACACGAGGAAGAGTCTGAAGTCGTTAGATGTGTAGGCTGCGGGAAAGAATTTACTAATGATGAGTTAATCCAAGAAAACGGGGTGAGTATTGACGCTCATGTAGATGAAATAAAAGAAGAGTTAACAAAAGACATTCAAAAACAGTTTAACGACATGCTCAAAAAGGCATTTAAGGGAAGTAAGAATATAAGGATCAAATAATGACAACAAGTGATGCCATCGCTTTAGCTGCGCTTGTAGTATCGATTTACACTATCATATCGTCAGAAATGAAATCGAGAAAAAGCGATAGAGAACAAAAGGTTATAAAGGATGAGCAAGACAGGTTACGTAAGTTGCTTCTGGAAAAAGAAACAAAGTCAGCAATTAATGAGATGAAAGCTGAGCTTGGTGCTCGCCTCGTAAAAATAGCCAAAAACAACTATAGGCTCAAGATATTTAATAGAGGGAGAGTTGAGGCTAAAAATATAGAGATTCATTTCCCTGATAACGATGGAAATGAATATCTTTCAATGCATGATGTAGAAGATAAATTTCCATATGAGGTATTACACCCGCAACATGGAATTGAAATTTTAGCGGGAATAAGCTTTGGAAGTAAAACTAAATACCGAATAAAACTCATATGGGATGACAATTATAAAAGAAGAAATGAAGAGGAGTTTTTCATTTCTATATAAATTGGTTCGCACAATGACGTTATGCTAAAGAGGCCGCTGCGGGATTCGATTTTCGCAGCGGCCTTTTCAACATAACGAGTCGTACATTATGCGCACCAACATAAACCAAGGGAGAATCCAGTGATTTGTGGGCATCCTTGTTCTCGCAGAATATGGATGTGCTGAGTCTGGTTGGTTCGCCTAACGGTTGAAATGTCTTGCGGCCTTCACTGGGCTTGTTGAGTGTTCTGAATGTTCGCTTCAGGAACTGATTCAAATGAAACGATTAATACTGTTATCTGTTATGGTTGCGACGCTCCCGCCTTACGCTATATCCGCTGAAGATATTTCCCCCGAATCTCTTTCGGGAAAGCCCAGTTCTGAGTTGGGTGATTTTGTTTATTCAGCAATGCCGGATGCTGGTCACGGCTTGTCGTGGGACTGGCAGTCAAACTCAGATATTGTTTGGGCTGACGGTGTTACGCAAACAGCTTCCGGAATGTCACTCCGCACTGGATTTGCTCGCATCAATGTTATGGGCGTTAAATCAACAGTGCTGGAGAAAAGGAAAAAAGAATTAGGATGGGAGGTTTCCCTTGGAACGTCAATGCCAGCCAAGTTCGGCCCTGAATATATATCAATGGCACCATCAAAATGTGGTGGATATCTGAATGAGAATTGTACATTCAATCCTGCCTCATCACTCACGAAGAGAGGCATTGAGTTTCATAAAATCTGCTCAACCATAGCGGGTGGTCCGAATACTACGGATGTGTACGTCGTCAGGGTAGTCAAAAAAGAAAGCATGTTAATGACATGGGTGAATAGCGCCGGTTCGAGTGCAAGCTCAAGCTGGCTGGAACTGAGAATGTACTCACCTGAAAGTGCAGCATTATATTGTGATGAAACTGTAAAGAAAGAATACTCATTCGCCACTCAGGATGGACGAAGCAAGAAGGAATTAGCGCATGACACTAAAATAATTACGGATGCATTATCAAAAGCCATTTCCGGAATCGATGGTGCTAATGATGCGGTGTGTCATGCCAGGATATTCGCAGACGGTTATGGTGGCATATCTGCATTTGATGCAAGTCAGAAAGATAATGACATTGTATTCTGCGAATCCATCATTAATAGGTTGAGTGGCATTCGGCTCCCCTCACCTTCGAAAAATGCATCAACAATAATTAATCTTGACGTGAAAAACTAATAAGGAAAGCAAGAAAGGAAATGAATTCTTCATTTTTAACAAAATACCTGTCAAAGTTGACGCTCACCATTAACATAATTCTGACCGTGATAACATGGTTCTATCTAATCGGAACTGACAACCCGATATGGTATTCGATAATTCAGAGTTATGTTTTCATCAGTTTCGATACGGCGAAAATCATCATCACTGTTATCTGTATTGTCTGGGTAGTCAGAAGCATTACGGACTATGAACTGAAAACGGTGTTATTTACTCAGGCTGATATTCAAAAGGAAATTCTTAAAGAGTTGCGGGCATTAAGAAACAGCAAGGAAATGCATAATGCGGATACAGCGGGAGATAACTTCAGGATAGACTTTGACAAAGTAGATTACTGATAGCTATCTGATGAGTCCTCACTTCTGTGGGGATTCTTATTTTTCTGTTCTTATTATTGTCAGCTCAAGCCGCATGGCTCTCCTGCGGAGGGCTTAATATTGGGATAATATTGAAACATCAAAGACAGATGCAGATAAGTACAGAAAACCGATAATAACAATTAAACAGTAAGTCTGTATAAGAGAATAACAGAACATATATAAAAGAATTAACCCCGGTTGGCGATTTTGCGATGGTAGCACAGATATTTAAATCTGTAAAACGGTTATATTTATTTTTTTATTTACCCACCCTATCGGGTGATTCCGGCGCAGTCCTGACCCTGAGTGCGCTCCCTGTAATGCACCATGCGCAACGCCAGAGTCAGTGGCAATGCAAAGCCATGTCTAAGGCCAAAATCACCCCAAAACCGCATACAGGCAGTCAGCGGTCACGATGTAAGCAAAATACCAGACACTGTATAAATAAACAGTACTGTAATTGTCAGGCATATGCGCCCTCTCACACTGGCAACCCCCCTGTTCCGCCCTGTTTATTGCATCTGTACAGCCATCTGAGCGCATCCGGCTGCAACCTGACGCATTTGCATGTGCCGTATTAATGATGCCACACAGAGCGCCTGACGGTTTGTACCATCATCTGTCACAATTCATTGTTTGAAAAATTTTATATTTTATTTTTTGAAGTGATTACATAAATATAATCCATCTCTCCGGCATGAGTGCCTGACTGAAGGTGAATCGAAAAAGAAGGACCCGCCCCGATTCTTTTTACTCCCTTCCCTTTCAGTTAAATCACGCAGGAGAAATATCATGCCCCACCACAAAAAAGGTGTCCGTAATAATTGCTTTCATCAAAATTATACTCATGACGTATTGTTCCCCGGCGCAACATTCAGAACCCGACATAATGGAGAATGCGCCATTCTTGGCCGCTCTGATGATAAATCAAGGCGAGGCTATTATGTCGTGGAATTCAAAGACAGTGGCATCATCAAGGAAGCCTATGGCTCGCATATTAAAACTGGTTCTGTATCAGACGAAGCTTTTCCATCATCGGAGGAAGAACGACGAAAGTTACTGATGACACCAAAATATTACGGCGTCGGATATATTGGTAATGGATGTCATTCAACTATTGAAAACACCCGAACACACCAAAGAACGAGAGCATTCATACTCTGGCATAACATGCTGGCAAGGTGCTACATGACAACCAAAGGGAAGCAGTATTTTAAAGGCTACAAAGGTGTCACTGTATGCGAGCGATGGCATAACTTTCAGAACTTCTGCAATGACCTTCCAAAATTGCATGGCTACAACAAATGGAAGGATAATCCGGGAGAGTATGAGCTCGATAAGGATTACTCACATCGCCGGATTTATTCTGCTGACACGGTGGCATTTATCAGCACAGAAGAAAATGCCAGGGAAGCTGGATTACGACGCGTTGCCATGAAGATTCCTTCCGGGCATTATCATGAAATAAATAAAATTCGAGATGAGATATTAATGGAGGCTGAAGATGAATTAAAAAACAATCAAATTCATTATGAAGTTGTTCTTGACGGGAATATGAAAGTAATCCTGTGTGAAACTCCTTATGGCACAGTGTTGTTCTGGCCTCTCACAAAAAAGATTCAGCGTAATTGCTACATGATTGATGGTGATGTACAGGTTTATGTTCATTACCTGCGCTGGCTCATACTTCAGTGGGAAAACAGAAATCCCGACATAAACTGTGTTGCTACAACCTGTTGATGATGCTATAAAATAGTCATAAAACAACCGGCATTTCACAATGCTATCTATTAATAAGAAGAAACGAACATTCAGGATGTATCTGTAATTCCGCTGTTGCAGTGATTTTCTGTGCCAGAAAACAAGTGACAACGTCTGGCGGCTCATTGCAGAAGGCTAAATGCCAGCACTTCGTGCAGTCATTTAACATGTTCAACACATTATGCGCACTAATATAAACCAAGGAAGAATCCAGTCGTTGGCGGTCATGATTGTCATGCTCATTAACAATGACCAAACCCCATATCTCACTTACTACCGTATTCTCGGCTTAACCGTCCATGCAACCTCAACACATTGCTTTCAACTGCCGTCACCACGTTCTCCGGAAAATCTGTCGGTAATGAAGTCTTCACGTTATCCAGTGCTGCTGGAATCATTCTGGCAAAGTCACTCAGGATTTCATGCATCTGCACTTCCGGGAATCTCAGCACCTTTGCTGTCGCCAAAAAATGTCGCGGATAAATTTTATCGATTGCCGTTTTTTTGCCTTTGGATGCGTTAAGCCCCATTGCCAGTTTGAGATCGCTGATGTGTATTCCCGTACCGCCAAGGACCGGAAATGCTGAAATGATGTCGTAAAATGGCGTGAGTCGATAACTGCCGCCAGCCTGAATAAATACGGAGAAGTTTTTTGCATGACCGTCCGTTGCGCCAATCAACCACTGGAAGACCTGGAATTTCATAAAATCATAGCGATCTTTCAGCGCCTCGCTGGACCCCATCAAAAAAGCCATGATCCGCGCGATGCCTGGGCCTCCATCTGATTCATATTTCACCGATGAAGGTAAACCGAATGTCTGACACATATCCTCCTGTGGCAAGCGAAGTAAAACCGTTCGCTCAGCATTCCAACGCCTGTCAAAACGTTCGACCGCTAACGCGCGCACATTTCCCGCTTTAATGATTTCTGCGTCCGGAACATTCAACCCAAGTTCTTTCGCCAGCAGCAGACAGTAATACTCATTATCAACGCTTTGGCTGAGATCGAGCGTCGCATTGGGCTGCCTGATTTCGCCAATCGGTAATTTAATGATGTGCGTCGTCGGCGTTATTCCTTTCGGAATGCACCAGTCATTGCCTATTCTGAGCAGTGCTGTCTTCTCCTGTGCGCCAGCAACCGAGATGCGAAAGTCATTTTCTTCTCTAATCATGCCTAGCGGGATATCTGCTTTATAAGCCGTTAATACTTCTTCAAGTCTGGCTTCAGTAAGCTTTTCCCATGCCATTATCGGATGCGTTACGGTTTCGTCTTCGGGTATTAACGTCACGGCACCAACGCTGTCTCGCCCTATTTCTGACAATAAATCAAACGGTTGTCTGGATTTGGCATGATAACGTTTAACGATCCGGTCACGTACAATCGGGCTATCGGGTAACAGGTTATCGAAGAAGTTAAATACGGCATCAGAGGTGATATTCCCCCTCTGCAATGGCAGCGAAAGTGACAACGGTCTGGCATAACGGCTTGCTAACCACTCCGGTGCATACTTAAAGGTGTGCGCGCCGTTGGCTAACTTCGTTAACTCGCCTACCCGCTGGTTGTTCATCCAAGTGACAAGTTTAGGCATTACCACTCCAGATTTTGCTGTTCTGTTGATTCTGGCGAGGCATTTTTCGCGTCGCATAGCGTCATTGAGAGTTCAAGCGACTGTAAAATCTTAAAAAATGTCGTGAGCGTGGTATTGTCAGGGTTGTTTTCGAAATTGGAAATCGTCGCCTGCTTAATACCAATTTTTTTCGCCAGCTCGCTCTGCGTCCAGCCATTTTGCTGGCGAACCAGTTTCATTGCATTCGCCAATTGCGTTGGGCTATAGATCTTCTGAAAGCTCATCATGTCATACGTCCACAGCAAGTTTATCCGCTTAAGGGGATATTATAAGTTTTATCCTTTAGTGAGGATAAGTCAATCTGGAAACACATCTTATCCGCTCTACGGGATAAACGCTGCGATATCCGCGATCGCGGATAAAAAGGAGGATTTAAATAAGGCGTTGATGCGCCGTTTGAAGTCGGCAATATTAAGCCGCATGCCATCTCGACATGCGGCTTATACGGTTTACCAGCTATATTTCACTCCCAGCATGCCCTGAGTATCGCTATAGCCTTTATCACCTAGTTGCACACCGACATTCCCCCACAGGCTAAGGTTGTTATTTACTTTCGCCTCAACCCCGGTACGTACTTCACCGAGATTACGCGCACCTTCACGGCCTACGGTTTGACCATTCATCTTCACGGCGTAGACTTTGCTATTGTTGATCCAGTTCGCTTCAATGTAAGGCTGGAACTCACGCTGTTTACCATCGTCACGCTGGTGATGGCTGTTCAGGTAGGTTTTCACCCCAAGTCGCGTTTGCACATTTCCGTCGCCTTCCGTTTCAATGCGCGTTCCGTCTTTCCGGGTATGGTCGGAATCTTTCACACCCATCCAGGTGATTTGCGCCTGTGGCTGGACGTACCAAGTATTCAGCGTCCCTTCGCTGCCGCTAAATGTTCCCGCTTCAAAGGTATACCCACCCTCAACAGAGGCCGTCACACCGCGAGAATCATAGTCGTCAGCAGAACGGTTATCGGAACTGACGCTGTTATCAAACCAGTTATACAGCGCCCAGCTGTCAACATAAGCGCCGGTCTTATTCGCATCGTTCTGATACCAGGTCGCGTACAGCCCAGCGCTGTAACCGCTGATGCGCCCATCCGATTTATAACCCACACGATTACTCTGAGTATTACTGTGCTGATTGGCGTAGCCTGCCATCACGCCAAGATGCCAGCGATCCTGCGCGTTGCTACTCCACTGCGCCAAATCGCCGCCTAGCTGCAATACATAGCGGTTAGCCTGAGTATTTAGCTGACCGTCACCGGCCCTTGAACGCTCGTGCCCTCCGACATGACGCATCCACATACTGCTTGCCGACCCCTGAGAATGCAGTGAATCTGTATACTGCGGCTCACCCAGACGGTCGTGTAAACGATGGCTAAACAGCGAGTTGGCTGCGGCAATGTTGCTGATATAGCTTCCGGCCTCCGGGCGATAAACTGATGGGCCTTCCGGATCCACAACAGGGGGATTATTGATGGGATCGGGTGTATCCGCTGGCGTTACGCCGTCCCATTTACTGGTCAGATACCAGTTTTTCTCGTCATTCCCCTTCCCTTTAGCCAGCGTGTAGACGTAAGCCCCAGCTTCGACAGTTCCGGTGGTCAGCGCGAAGTTACCTGCAGAATTACCGCCAACCTCAATGAGTTCAATACCGTTGACCGTTTGTGCACCGACGCCGCCAATGTTATCAACCCGAACGCGAGTGTTCCCTTGGGTATCGCCTTTCACGTTCATCTTATCGGTGGGCGAATTATCGCCGCCCAGCGTCGCGTTGAACGTCATCAGGCCATTGTTTCCGGTATAGTTGCCGTTAACGGTCAGTACATTCCCCGGTTTCCCCCCTTCGCTATTCATTTGAACCGTGCCGCCATTCTCCAGGTTGCCGCCGATAGTGGTTTTAGCGACACGCAGTGCCCCCCCAGGCATAACGTTCATATCACCTGCAGTGGTGACATTTCCCGACATCACACCGCTGTTATGGATATTAATGTGTTGACTTGCCATATTAATGGCAGAGTCGGAACCGAAAGCAATTTCCCCCCCCACGATATCCGTCGTACCCTGATACGCCGCGGAATCGTTGTTAAGAGTCAGGATCCCGGTACCCAGTTTTGTCACATCACCGCTACCGCTGATACTGTGCGTCATCGCCCAGCTACGCTCAGTGGAGATGGTGAGCAGGCCATTATTGATAACGGAAGCATCACCCAGGTTTTTCTGCTCGTTGACGCTGAGCGCGCTGCCTGTATCAATGTTGAATTGCCCCACAAAGCGGCTATTATCGCCATCCAGCTCTACATCTGTCCTGGCGGTTGCGCTCACGATACCCTTCCCGCTTATGCTATTACGCAGTTCGCCAGTCACGTTTTTTAGCGTTAACAGACCGTCATTGGCAATATTTCCTCTGCCTAACCCCTGAGTATTATCGAGGCTGACTTCCGCATTTGGGCTAATGCTGGTTAACGCATTGTAGCGTGCATTAAGCCCCTCGATAGCCAGCGTTCCCCCTGTAACATTCAGGTTTCCGCCACCTGTCAGTTCACCCTGACTGATCCCACCTTTATTTACCGTCAGCGCCCCCTCTTTGAACAAAACAGTCGAACCCATCTGCCCGGTGAATGTCTCTACCGTCTGCGTCGATCCATTAAGATCGACGATGGCCGCGTTGCTGATGTTCAGTTCCCGGGTGTTGCCAAGTGCACCATCCGCATCGGTACGTAATGTCCCCATCTGAACGTAGGTTGCCCCCTGATAGTCGTTCTGACCGTTGGAAAGCGAAACCTGTCGCACCGTATTGATTGCCAGATCCCCTTCACCACCGATTTTTGCCGACATATCGGCCGTTGCGCCATAGGCTCCGCCATGTTCGGCTAACGTCAGCTTTTGCCCACCATGGATGTTCAGCGCTTTCAGCCCATAGTTAACGTACAAACCATCACCTGGTGCGGTCGTGAGGCGGAATCCATAATCACCCTCGGCGACCACCGTTCCGTTTTGCGCAATGTGTAACGTTTTGTCCGCTTCCACCTCGTCGCCCTGTAAATCACGTAACGTTAATGAGCCACCCGACCCAATAACCGTTTGCGCCTTCACCAGTTGAACGCCGACATGGCTATCGTCGTGTTCCAGCAAATTGAGCGTCGTCAGAGGGTTATTCGCCATGGGATCATTCCACGGTTTAGGCACGTCGATAAGCACGTCGCCCGTCCCGTTTACCTGATAGTTACGGCCTTTCCAGGTGTAGTCACCCGCGCCGACAACCAGCGTATCGACGCTGATATATCCCTCTGCAAGCGTCGCAGCAGGAATATCCGTATCGAAAATGAGCGTACCGCCATTCATGGCCAGTCCACCAATGGATTGCTCTCCCACTTTTACCGATGTGGTATTTTCACTGTCAGACTGCAACATCGCGTGAGTAAGCGCAGCGGTGTTGTCGCGTTCCAGAGTGAAGGTACTGTCTTTCAGTTGGGCAACACCGGCGAATTCAGTCCCTGTTGCATGGGTAAAGCCAAACATCTTGTCGGAGGATGACAGCTGCACTCGCATCAAGCCATCGCCTTTGAGCGCATTGGTCAGCGTGTAATCTCCTGCACTGTTCGTTGATGCGAGAATGTCGAGCGTACCGGGGTTTGCAATGGTTACTTCACTCGACCCCATGCCCGTTACCCCATCTGCCGTATGAGACGCAATGGTCAGGAGGCCGTCATTGACCAGCGTTTTACCGCTATAAGTATTCCCTGCATTGAACACCGTATGGCCTGCATCATGGATCACTTTTCCGTCTTTATCGTCACCTGTAATCAGCATATCGACCTGGTAGCCGGCATCACTGTTATTGGTATGATTAAAGACAAAAACGCCTTCGCCAAGACCAAACTCCACTTTCGTCGCATTGGTGATAAATCCGGCATCTGCCGCCGCCTCACCGTGAGCAGCACCAATGTTTAGCGTTCCTACAGCAGGCTCAAAAACACCTAAGTAAACTTCTCCACCTTCGACATTCAGCGTACCGTTATTCGTCAGGGTTAACGTACCCGTACCAGATGTCCCTACGTACATATTGAATGTTTCAAGAAGAGAGTTCTGCCCATCCACCCTCACGTCGCCCTTACTTTTGTCATTGAGAGCTATCTGTGTATCACGCGCTTTAACTATACCTCCGGTGGTAATATTCAGTTCACCCGTGCCTAATACACCGACCTGTAGCAATTGTGCGTTAGTAGATGATGTCTTTAAATTCCAGAGACTGTCCGTTGAAATATTAACTATCCCCTTACCGGAGGCATTTCCTCCGATAAATCCATAGCCCGTTGAATTAAGGGTGGCACCATTACTGACATTTACGATACCGCTACCAAAATTACCGACATTGATACCCACAGTATCGAACGATGATGTCGCATCCATCAGGTTCAGTGTGCCGATACCGCTTGCTTTATCGCCCAAAAAAGTAATATTTTGCGATACGAACTTACCGCCATCGCTAATATTGAGGTTTCCGACGCCCGCAACACCAATGGTGGTATAGACATTCTTATTGACCTCCCACATCCCCCCCGTGGTGATGCTGACATTCCCGACGCCGGTTTCTCCATAACCGAGTGAGCTTCCTCCGTTGCTGACAACAAGCCCCTCATTACTGATATCCATTTCGCCGTGGCCGTCATAACCAAGATTAGTTCCGAGATTAGTGATAACGGAGTTCTTATCCTTAACAGTAATGTTGCCTGTGCCTGTTTCTTTCATCCCCGCAGTGATAATTCCCGAATCTACTTTGCCTTCACTCGAGACATTAAGTTCACCATCGCCAGCATCACCGATATAGATATAGCGGAAAGCTTCGCCCGTTCCGAGGAAATTCCAATGCCCTTTATCGGTCACGTTGACGACACCGTGGGAACCGTCCTGAACGCCCACCAATGAATATTCTTTGTTATTAATCAGTCCATTATTGGAAATATTGACAGTGCCATTGCCGAAATATCCATTATAGAGTCTGCGTACCGTGATGACAGAGTCTTGATCCTGCACATTCAGGGTTCCGAAACCGGTGGCATTGCCACCGATAATCGTGTTTTCAGCCGTAATCAGCCCACCCTCGCGAATAGTCGCCTCCCCAGCTCCTTGATTACCAATTTGAAATTCAATTGAGGAATCATTATTTTTTATTAGCCACTCGCCACCCTTTTCAACGATAACCTTACCATTACTGTTCGCTTGATATCCTAAAATGGCGACGATTGAACTCGTGACGTAACCCTTATCCGTAATATTTAATGAGCCCGTACCGTAACTCCCTATTTCGAATAATTCGGTCGTCAGAACAGAGTCCTCTCCCTCAACATTGACCGTCCCGACGCCTCCTGTCGAAGAACCTAATCTTAAATAGCCTCCATCGACGTGACCCTTCTGTTTAATATTCAGCGTCCCCGTTCCGGATTGACCCACATTTAAAGGCCTTGCATTATTTCCGCTATCATACAATCGCCAGGTGCCACCCAAAACATTAACGGTACCCTCCGAATCCTCATTAGCGCCAATGACGCTGGTAGTAATAGTGGTTAAGGAGGCATTACCGTCAGCCAAAATATTAAGAACTCCAGTGCCATACCAGCCAACCAGGTAGGCATCATAAGCAACATCAGTATCAATATTGGTAATCTGACCATTATCAACTTCCAGACTCGCACCAGACGCTGAACCGCTTAGTGCCAGCAAAACACCCAGCGTCAATCTACTGAATTTCGTTGTCAGTCCAGAGGATTTACGCAAATTAACCGTTGATGTTTTACCTACCCTGCGAGTTAATTCCGAGCAGGCCTGAAATACCTGTAGGGTGCAATTCCATATCACGCGATAGATTCTATTCATATAAACGCTCCATATACAAAAAATACAGCCACGAAAGAGATGAGTCGTCAGACATTAAAAATGAAACTTATTAAATTGTCAGAGGTCTGTATTGAGTGTTGGTTGGAGGTGGAAAGGTGTCAATTTGGCTAATTTGCTAATACTTTCGAATTGATAGATTAAAAATTGCATAGTTCTTATTTTATTTAAAAATGAACCATGAGTTGTTGTTGCTTAATAAGAAAACTGTTTCTTTCAATAAGAAAATTACCATCGTCATATTTAACAAAGAATAGCACTAATTGCTAAAAATCGAAGTTTATTAAACCCCTTTTGCATCCATTAGTGTCTTTAGGAATATTCGCTATAAAATAAGGGTTGTGCTTAATGCTTTAAGAAAAATAGCAATTTTCCCTTGAATATAGTACTGGTGATGGAGCGATGAATCTGCAAGCTGGCATTTAACAAGCCAGCTCTAAAAGAAGGGAAATAAGAATAACTATACTCAAAAACTAACAGCCACGGTCATCATGATGTGGCTGTCAATGAAACTATAACCCAGGCGCTTTCCATAACGACGTCGTCAGTCCATGATCAACCAGCCCCAGCTGATCCTGATAAACTGCCTGCCACTTATCGCGTGAATCCTGATAAAGTTCATGCTTTTCCGGTGATGTTGCCAACTTACTGATTTAGTGTATGATGGTGTTTTTGAGGTGCTCCAGTGGCTTCTGTTTCTATCAGCTGTCCCTCCTGTTCAGCTACTGACGGGGTGGTGCGTAACGGCAAAAGCACTGCCGGACATCAGC
>JARKOR010000229.1 GCA_029975625.1 Nanosynbacter sp.
TCAAACCCATGATGATCCAAGAAAGAAATCCCATATCACTCCTCCTTTCACAGTAGCCTAAACCACCTCTTGATTTATTTTACTCATAACACTTTTTAATCATATTTCAATAGACGCAAGAAAATTTTCGAATCGTTTGAAGCAAAGAGAGCAAACGCCGGTTACCTCGGGTTTTATGAGATGTATAATACCGTATTAGACAATAGACAATAAAAAAACCCGCTATTTTAGCGGGTTATGACACATCATGAAATGTTCTGAAACATGGCGCATGGGAAGCCAACTGAGCTTTCAACATGCTGAATTGCCGATGCATTGTCAATGTGATTTTCAAAGGATACCCCTAAAGATACCCCTCTGTCATTGTCTTTGCGTGCGAAATATGAGTGGTCCACTTCACCGCTCATCCGGGGTCTTCCACGACCGAAACCACTTCAGGGCATCAGTTCCGCCAATCATTTCACGAGCCAGCTTCAGACGTTCCTGGAGAATACTCTTCTCTTCGTCACCCAGTTCAGCAGCCCGCTGTTCGGCATCGGCAAAGAATTCTTCGATCCTTTTTGCCTCCACCCAGGCCTCGATGATTTCGAACAGTTCTTCACGGCTATCCTTTTCCGCCTTAATGCGCCGGCGCTCTTCCTCTTCCCGGCGCCAGATTATCTGCCGGGCTTCCCATTCCTGCCGTTCTATTTCAGCCTTGCGTTCGCCCTCCTCAACAAGCAGGGCAATGGTGGCAGCTTCCCGCTTCAGTTCTTTGACGATTGCCGAAAGCTTGCCGGGGAAATCACCCGTTTTCGTTTCCCGCCACTGCCGTTTCCATCCGCCCGTTGATATGGCGAGTATGCCTGAACGCACAATCTGCCGCTGGGGAGATCATGCATGCTGGTCCATGAATAGCTTTCATACCGTCTCGGTTTCCTGACTGGCAGTTCTGCTACCCGCACATATTTCCCATCCTGATATTTAACCTCGACATTTTCACTCATTTCGAAGATGGTCAATCCGATCAGGACCGTTCCGATGGTTACAATAGTATTTCGTGAGGGCCTCCAGAGATCGGAATAATTACGATCCCGTCCTCCTTTTTCTCGCTCATCGACAGTGTTCCGTCGCAGGAACAAACCGTGTCTTTCGAATGCGACTGTATGGCCGCGCTCTTCAAAGAGCAGGAACAATTCGTTCGCCACATCCAGGGCGCGGCTGAACGTTGGCTTTGATGCAATAACATCGACCATGAGGCGCTTGCTCGGTCTCAGATAGCCGCTGCTGGTCTCACGAGCCTCGTCGAAATACTGTTGTGCTCCCTGAAGCAGCGGGTGACGCTCGGGCAGTTCACTCCGATCGCGCAGTCTCGATTTCCTTTTTCGGGGCGGCTTCGGTAACGGCAGTTTCGCTCGCCGGGGCTGCCCATACCGATTCCATTCCAGTTCATCGCCAGGCTCAGCTTCCGGCAGAGGTGGACGCCTGGTTGCTTTGCCAACAGCAAGTTTTGCCCAGTATCCCCTTTCAGGACGAGGAACATTCAACCAGGTACAGACACGTGCCATGAAGCTCGATGATACGTTGAACTTCAGGGCAACCTTGGTCATAGGCTCGGCCCAGACCTCTTCATACAGCCGTTCTCTGCTGACCGGGGCTTTGTTGTCGTGAGTTGGATTCTTTCCTTCTTCCAAAACCGAAAATCCTTATCATTATAGTTACCACTACGGTATTCGACATCAAAAATAAGCCGAGAGTTGTGGATATACCCCTTTTGCCCCTTTACGGCCCTTTTGATGTCCTGTTTGTCCAGTTTATGTCCAGTTAACAGTTCTTCATGTTGGAAAACAGGTTCACGAAGGGTGCGCAGTTGCAGATATTACTCTCCCTTTCCACGTTAAAATGCTGTATAGTTAGTTCCATGAAAAAAACACTTCTTGAAACCAATCTTCACCTGAAAGACGCCTCCAAACGGACAAAAGCTTTGGCCCGCAACATTGAGACATCTTCCGCTGTTGAAGGGATCCGCGTTAAACGCGACGCCGCGAGTGGGCGTTTCGTTTCACAGACCAGAGACCTCAAAACTGCCGTGAAGTCTTCAAAGACGTCTCGATAATTTTTTTGAACAACCGTTTCATAGGCTGGTAGTTCGTATCCATGCCGGCCTGAACAGCTGCAAAATATTCTTCGCGACGCGACCCGTCCAGATCACCGAAATCCAGCACCGGAAGACCAGCCTGTAATGCCATCAAGGTGGCAAGCAATCGTCCAATCCTGCCATTCCCCTCCCGAAACGGGTGAATCAGCATCAGTTCAACATGTGCCTCTGCCAATGCTTGAGCTACATCATCGATGTTCTCAAATGCGCAAGGGGTGTACTTTTGCAGCTGTTCCCTCTCTAATGCATCCATCAAAAAGGGAATGGCATATGCCATCGCAAATTGAAAGCCTCCTTTGCTGATGTTGACCTGTCGATATATGCCAGCCCAGGAATAAATGCCGTCCAGCCACTGTCGATGCATCTCGCGGATATCGTGGGCAGTGAATGACTGGTCAACTGCAGTTTCCTCGATGAGTTTTTCCTGCACCCGCCACAGTGCGGCAGTCTCGGCAATCCCCATCTCTTCCGGGTCACTGATGCCGAGCTTGTTGCGCAGCACCAAGCCGTTTGAACCCGGTTCGTACTGGTCTTCAGGGATGTGTGATGTAGAGTAGCGGTCGTTCATATTCCGCCTTATGGTTAACAGCCAGCCGCTCTACCGACCGAGCTACTGGGGAATGTGACAGCAGGGCATGTAAGTGGTTTGAACTTTGCGCGATTGATTACGAATCAATTGCTCTACCGACCGAGCTAAGGCGGCATTCCTATGCGTCATCGAAATCCTCTGCTCCAATGTTTACTTACTTCCTATCCAGGCTCTGCAGCAAACGCAGGTAGTCGCGTTGGCTCTCCCAGACCATGCTGGAAAGCAGGTTGACGAAGGGGACAACATTACCGACATTACTCTCCCTGACCGCGGACAGGTACTCGCTCCGCAGTACCGGCGGGATGATGGTCACCGGGTAGCCCTCCTGGAGCAGGGCAAGGTTCATCAGCAACCGGGCGGCCCTGCCGTTGCCGTCCACGAACGGGTGGATGGTGACCAGCCGGGTGTGCAGGAGAGCCGCAAATTCGATGGGATGCTTCTCCGCACGGAGACGTGGGATCTCGACGGCAAAGGCGGCCATCAGACCCTTAAGCTCGCTCGGTGCGGGAAAAACGAAGTCGGTGCCGGTGAAGATGATGTTTTGCTTTCGGTAGTGGCCGGCGTTGGCCTCGTCGATGCGGTAGTAGAAGAGCTTATGTAGTTTCAGGATGTCCCGCTCGGTGATCTCCTTGCGGTTGGCGAGCTTTTGCAGGTAATCAAAGGCCTCGGCGTGGCCGATGGCCTCAAAGTGGTCCCTGAGCGGCTTGCCGCCGATGGTGATGCCGTCCTCGATCACCACCTTGGTCTCGGTCTCGGTCAGGCTGTTTCCTTCCAGGGCGTTGCTTGACCAGGTGAGACCGATGCGGAAGTATTCCTGCAACTGTTTGAGGGACTGGCCTTTCAATGGGCGGTGTTTATTGATTTCCTGCTGGAGTTTTCCAGCGTCCGCTATACGGTTGGTGAATGTCATAGGGTACCTCGGCTTCTTACTGAGAATTACATGCTGCTTCTTGCTGGCTCTCTTCTTCCAGTTCTTCCCTGATTGGCACGATAGCCGTTGGAACAACATTCGATGCCGGCGCACAATGAACATCTTGATCATCGAAGAAAATGTCAGCGCCGAATGCTTCCAAAACCTCGTGTTTGCTCACTCCGCCAAGAAAATGGGCTTCATCGATTCGGACATTCCACAGATGCAACGTTCGGATTACACGCTCATGTGCAGTACTGTTACGGGCTGTAATGAGAGCGGTCCGAATGGGGGCTTGCTTGACAGGAAGCCCCTCCTGCGCTTTTGCTATGGCGCGGAGAAGCGGAGCAAAGGGGCCGTCAGGCAAAGGCCTTCAAGGCATTCTCTTTTTCATGCTTCAGAAACGCTTCCAGGCCTTCAGTCTGATAGATCTTTTCAGATTACGCCGAGAAAAGGACGGCGTCACCATCAAAGGCTATTTTGATCTTTTTCTTGTCTTCCCTGTAAGTAGCTGTCTTTTTAGGGGGCTTATAAATACGAGCGGCGGCAAAGCCGGCATTGATGGCACGCTGGACATCTTTGTGATGTGCCGATAAGAACAAATCTACCTTGTACGGTCCGAGATACCTGACCAGTGATTCGCCTCCAATCCATGCCGATCTGGTTATGTCAAGGCCGTGATGCTGGATCGCTTTTGTTATGCGCAAGCTGGTTGCCGGGTTGTTTTTGGAGAGGACAATGACTTCAACTTTTCGCTCTTTACCTTCTTCGTTAAGCGAAAGGATGTTCTTTACCAGTCGAAATCCGGTCCCGGGTTTGGGGATATCATCGATTTTCTCTATCTGATACGTCGTGTAGGCTTCCAGACCTTGCGTGTCGAATATTTCATTCTCTTTCTCGAGGTCGAATAATGCTCTTGAGGAAATGCCCACTACCATAATATTGGAAAGATCATACGGGGGCATAGATGCTCCTCATACCTGGACCAGTGCTGGTGAAAATAGTCCCGCTCGTTCACAGCCTTCAAGAAAGGCTTTCTTGAGGAAGTTGCTGTTGGCGAAAGGGTCAATATTTGTCTGCTCGTCGAGAGTTCTGAGGAAAGCCTCAGGGGAGATGCCATATGCTTGTTCTAGAATGCGAACTTGTTCTAACCAATCTTTTGAATCTCCGCTGCAACACTTGGCTTTGTATCGTTCTTCAACACCGTAAACGTCATTCCAGGTTTCGATTTCCTCGCAAAGCTCAGCCGGGCCGAATTCGACAGCAATATCACCGGGAGACAGATGGTCGACATCAGGTTTTGTTAGATCAATCGTAATTTCGATGTGGTGGCCGTGATTGGTATAGGGATAAAAGGCTTTACGCCGACCGACTGAATTATGCGCAGGGTCTTTACTGAGCTTGTAGGTACTGTTGCACTCGTGGCAGGCCGGGGCGAGATTACGAAAATTGATGGAGTTGAAGGGGTAGAGTGCCTTGGGGAGGTAGTGGTCATACGCCTCCCGTTTGCTGTGGTGCACGCCCTTGATGTCTCCGAGGCCGCAGAACGGGCATTTGCCGGTAGTATTCACCTGCATGAAGGCCTGGTAATGCTCGTCAATCTGGCCGATCTTGTCCCTTAGCGCCGCCAGGTCGAGCAGTTGCTGGGAATAGAGCCCCTTGAAAAATGAAGCCAGTTGCTCACTCAGATCAGGATAGATGGCCATGATATCAGCATAGCGAGCAATCTGAACTGCCGGGTCATTGGCGCAGACCTTTTCGAGGTCGTTATTGGCTTGGTACCATTTATTCAGCTGGTCGATCTGCTGCGGGGTCAATGCCGCAAAGAGTTCGTAGATTCTCTTAATGTCTTTGTAGAATTGCTTGCCGCGCTCAGGTGCTTTAGCCGCAAAACCAAAATTCGAAAGAATTTCTCTTAGGTCCGGCTTTTCTTCAAAAAGGTCCGGACTGAAATCCAAACCAATGGGAGCTTTGCACCATACCTCGAAAAAAATAAAATCAATAAACTCCTGCATCTTCTCCATCGCATGCGGGACATAGGTGTACGGAAACAACATCAGCACTGTCCCTCCGGACTTTCGAGGATGGTCTTGATGAGCAGAACCTTTTCCACCGAGTCGCCGAGCTGGCGGTTGATTTCGGCGATGAGCAGCTCTTTGTTCTCGTTGTCATCCTTGGAACGGGTTCTAAAATCTTCAAGCATTGTTTGAGCGCGAAGGCCGATGGTCTCACGCTTGCCGAAGGTGGTCATGGTGATCTTGTTGATGGACGCGCCGAGAGTGTTGTAGTCGGGGTGGCTCACAGAGACCACGCCATCGGCCTTGTTGAACACCAACACCTTTTCGGGTGTGCTATCGGAGATCAGAAACGGTGCGTGAGTGGTGATAAGCATTTCATGACCGCCTGATGATGAAGTCTCTGGCAGGCACTCTTTCAGGCGCGAAATGAATTTCGACCGCCAATCCGGGTTAAAATGGGTATCAGGCTCATCCAGCAGAAATAAAACGTTGCTGTCACGGTACAGGGTACAAAGTCCCAGCGTATGCAAAAATTGATTTTCTCCATCGGAAAGCGCTTTACTGTAGACGGTAGCGTCCACACCGGTTTTCTTCAATACTACATCTTTAAAGCGCATCACTCGCTGGTCGGATGGGAGCGTGGGAATGGTTTCATTCACATACAGACTTTTCGACTGGTACATTTCCAGCTTTTGCTGATTGCTGACTGAATAGAGGTTAAGAGTAAGCAGCAGTTGAAATGCCCGGAAGAGATCAAGCGAATTGCCAAAATGAAGTTTAAAAGCTTTCCTGCAGTCATCGTCTAACCAGTAATCGAGATAGATGGTATCTGTATCTTTATCACAATAAAACGATGTGGCGCATCGACTTAGTCTCTTGACGATGAAACGTGCATTGTTAGATATCGGCCATTGTCCTGTGTTATCACTGGAAACACCCCGACCAGAAGGATAAAGTACATCTCTTAGAATAATTCGAAAATATTTAACGCCTTCCAGCCCCATTTCTGTTTTGAAAGGCTGAAGGTGGCTGTCATCACCGAGGATGAAATTGCTGAGCAGAATTGCTTGATTGAGGTCCTGATCCAGGAAAATAAGCCGACCCTCCGGCGTACCAGAATAGGGCGTCTCCTTGCGTACGGAATCCAGGTATTCGTCGAAATGGATGAAGCGCATTTTGAAAAAGGGTAAGCTGAGGATTTCGTTTTCACCGGAGGAGTAAGCGACTACGAAATCAGGCAGCACAGCCTTGATTTGACGACTATCAAGGGGAGTATTTTGATCGATTCCGACGCCGTTCAAAATAAAGAATTGAGGCCCACTGCCTATTTCTTTCACAATCTTGACGTGGGGCTGTTGCACCTTTTCCAGGAGTTCAAATTCTGAAAATGGTTTACTCAGGTACTCCAGCTCAAAGGCATCAGGAATACCCTCTTCTTCCCGATAGCCCCCCGGGGACGGTTTCCGGATCGCGTTCAAATAACTCTGGCCGGTAATCAAGACATTTGCACTCCAGGTGAAAAAAGATCGCCGCCAAAGCTTCCAGCAAGTTGGATTTGCCACTGCCGTTGGGTCCGGCTAAGACAAAGGGAGCGAATCCCTGCTCTTCCTGGAGCTCCCAAGAAGTGCGGAAATGGTGCTCAAACCCTGATTGGAGGCTGCGAAACCCTCCTGGTTCGGTAATCTTCAATCGCAGCAATTTCATAGTGCTACCCTTAACAGTAGAGTTTTATTCTTTTCGTCGAAATACTGAGTCAGTTTTTCTTCGTCGAGTAGTTTGAATAGGATCGTCTTTATGGTTTCATAACCCGTGAAATCAACTGTTTCCAACTCGCCGAGTTGTTGCAGAAGGTGGTCAAATGACATCGGTTCAGATTTGTTGGCACAAATGGCAGTCACATCCTCGCATGTAAATTGGCGTCTAAAAACCCCTTGCCCATCTTCAATATCAACAGCGTCATGATCAACGATCAGCTTTTGCCACGTAGTAAAATCGGGAATGCTGCTTTGCAAACGTTTAGCTGTTTCGGTCTGTAGGCGCAAAGATTCCTGAATATCTCTGGCGGGGTTACTGATCTGTTCCATTACTCTTCGCATGGACTCAAAGGGCGTGGTTATTTTTTTTAGAGCTTCTTTTTGTTGTTCGAGCCAACCTAAGTCGATCTTGGGAAGTTTCACGGTAATGGAACGGGCCAACTGAGCACTTTTCCTGATGTCCTCCAAATATTCGAGATTCAGGGGTTTAATAGCCGTTTGAGCATGCTCCATTGCTTTGGATATTTCAGACATCTGCTTAAGTTCCTGCAATGGCGTACGAAGAGCTGCCAACTGCTCCACAGCCTGCTTGACTGCACCAAGTTGCGGAAGATGCTGGGAGATCTGGCTTGCTTCCTTCACGGCCTTAAGTATAGTCGCGCTTTTATTGAACTCATTCAGTTTTAACAGCGTTTCATTTATATGTTTAGGCAAGGCTGACTCAAAAGAGGCAGTAACTTCTGTATGTAGTATCTCGCGATCAAGAGGAATCCGCGACAAATCCAGCTCGCCCTTGAACGCCTTCTGGCTTAGGGCGCCATAGAGGCTTTCCAGGTCGGCAAGGCTTCGCTGATAGCGGGTTTTGATGCCTTCGACCTTTTCGACAATAGCGGCGAATTGGTTTTGCAGGTCGACTGGAGGCTTGATCATTGTAATTTTTTCGAAGTCGCCTTTGGTCAAGATTTTCTTCATCCCCTTTGAAGCATGACTTTGGATGTATGCTTTGGAAATCTTGAACAAAACATACAAAAAGAGCGGATTAACATCCTTCTTAGGCTGAATGGCGTTGATTTGCTGGTTAAAAGCAACGGTTCTGTTTGTCAGTGCGGCCCGCCCGATGGATTCGACACTTCCAGCTATGCAGGCGACCATAAGAGCGCCTTTCGTAACTATTCGCGCCTTCGTGGCCCCAGTTTCTGAGAGGTATTCTGCGGCTTGGCTTATGAATACAGAGTCAGCTGAAATGTTGTCTGTCTTTATCCATTCAATGTGTTGGCTCGAATAGTTGGACGGGTCTTTTCTCGGAGGGGTATTCCCCGTCGATATCTTACCAAACTGTTCCAATTCCGGTCTGTCCCATCCTTTCTCATTCCGCACTGGGTCACCAAACATTTCCAGAAAGACGCTTTTGAGCAGGGCGTCGAGTTGTTGCAGGTGTTGTTTACGCTGGGCAATCAGCCCTTCCACTTTGCCGAGCAGATGGGCAATGCGCTTTTGGTCGTCGAGCGGTGGGAGGGGGATTTTGATTCTATAAACATCATCACGATTGAGTCCTGGGATAGCAGCAGACCTATTAAGATCAGTTAGCCTTAAGGAACCAAGAACCCTGTAAAACCATTGCAGGTAAACCTCATATTGATCTTTTAGCTCTACAAAGTAGGTAGTATCGATTGGCCAAGAAGGCCCATTTACATAATGGAGTTCACCTATCGAGCCCTTTCGCCCGATAATAATTGTTTCGTTTTCTACAAGGGATTGGTTATGGTAATCAACTATTCCGTTAGAACCATATACGGGTACTACCCCATGAATTCGCTTGTCTTTGCGAAGAGCTTTCCCATATTTTAGCTCGCATAACTTACCGATGGATATTGAGCTCACCCGATCATCCCCCGCAACTCCAACAACTCTCTTACAATCCCACTCTGTACGCCTGTCAAAGCTTGTTCCCCGGCATCGCCGACTTCCGCCCTTAACAGTTTCTCCAGAATCACCGCAGGACTCTCATACACCACGTCCTCAAACATATCCACCTTGTAGCGGCTCAAACTCAGGTCATAACCCTCGGCCTCGATATCCGATCGGGGAACTACAAAACATTTCTGTGTCCGGTCGGCATCGGTCTCAGGATTGCGGGTGTAATACCTGGCTACGATGTCCTGCAAATCACCATACCCCTCCTGCTTGCTGCGCTTGTCGTCCAGCGAGTAGCCGTCAGCAGCCATCTCGTAGAACCAGACGTATTCGGTGGCCGGTTTCGTGACTTTGTCCTTCGGCCCCCAGACCTTGGTAAACAGCAGGATAGCGGTGCTGACCCCGGCGTAAGGTTTGAATACGCCGCTGGGCATGGTAATGACGGCCTTCAGGTCGCAGCGCTCAATCAACATCTGGCGCAGGTTTTTAAAGGCTCCGCCTGAGCCGAACAGCACTCCTTGCGGCACGATCACACAGCCAGTGCCGCCTTTTTTCAACAGGCGGTAGATATTCTCGATAAAAAGCAGCTCGGTCTTGGTAGTTGAGAGGGTAAGGTTTTCGTTGATATCACCCTTGTCGATGCTGCCGGTAAAGGGCGGATTGGCCATGACGATGTCGTATTCGGCCTCTTCAGTGTAGCTCTTGCTCAGGGTGTCCTTGTAGTCGATGAGCGGTTCGTCGATGCCGTGCATCATCAGGTTCATCAACCCCAAGCGTACCATGGTGCTGTCGATGTCGTAGCCGTGCAGCGTGCTTTGCAGAATGTTCTGGGCGTTTTCGGTCAGGCCGGCTGACACCGAGGTGCGGACAAAGCCGTCCTCGTCCGGTGGCAAATCCTTTGAGCCTGCTTTGATGGCCAACTGGGTGACTATATATTGATAGGCCCCCAACAAAAAACCGCCGGTACCGCAGGCCGGATCAGCAATGCGATGCCCAAGCTGAGGCTGCACCAGTTCGGACATCAGCTTGATGATGTGGCGTGGGGTGCGGAACTGGCCGTTTTTGCCGGCGGTGGCAATCTCCGACAACAGCATTTCATAGACATCGCCCTGGATGTCCTGAAAGGCTTGGCCGTTATCCCTTGAGTCCTTCTCCATGACCTCGAAGATCTCATCGATGGTCTTTACCGCCTCCACCAGCAAGGCCGGTTTGGGAATGATGAACACGGCGTTCTTCATGTGGTGGGTGAAGTTGGACGCCGCGCCGTTCATGTCCTTGAGGAAGGGAAAAACCTGGCCTTGCACGTGCTGCAACATCTCTTCGGCCTGCATCCGCTTGAATTCGCTCCAACGCAGGGTTCGCCTGTCGATGGCATAGTTGTCGGAATCGTCCTTGCCCCGGTATTCCGGCGGAATCCATATGCCGCTGAATTTGGAGGTGTAGCTGTCGCCGGTGAATTCAGCATCGGCCTGTTTATTGTGATCCAGCTCGTCCAGCCGTTTCATGAACAGCAGGTAGGTGATCTGCTCGATGGCGGTGAGCGGATTGGAGATGCCGCCAGCCCAGAATTTGTTCCAGAGCTGGTCTATTTTTGATTTCAGTTCAGGGTTGTTTTGCAGCATGTTTTTATTTTCCTTCCAACTGCTTGACGTTCCTGTCCGCAAGCAGGAGTTTCATTTGGTGAATGGCGGTCTGGTTCAGGATTTTGAGGCGTTCGGCCGGCGGCAGACCCTGATGAATGAAATGGGCGTTCAGGGTTTCGAGGTTGGCCAGGCAGACAAGCTGGGAGACATTGGCTTCGTCGCGGATATTGCCTTTGTGGTCCGGGTTTTCGTCCCGCCACTGTTTCGCGGTTTTGCCGAACAGTGCCATGTTCAGGAGATCCGCCTCGCTGGCGTAGATGAAATTGATCTGTTGGGGCGTGAGCTCCGGCGGGACTAGGTTCGTCTTGATGGCGTCGGTGTGGATGCGGTAATTGATTTTGGTCAGGTTGCGGCGGATGTCCCAGCCGAGTTGCTGGAGTTCCTGCTCTTTGAGGCGCTGGAACTCCTTGATCAGGTAGAGCTTGAATTGAGGAGATATCCACGAAGCAAATTCAAAGGCGATGTCTTTGTGGGCGTAGGTTCCACCATAGCGTCCGGCCTTGGCAATTATCCCAATCGATCCAGTCTTTTCCACCCATTGCTTAACCGACAAAACAAAACGATTCAGGCCCGCCTGGTTTTTAATTCCCTCGAATTCGGGGGAATTAAAACCGGGGTTGTAGATTTCCTCCCAAATACCCAGAAACTCTATGGTGTTTTTATTCCGAAGCCATTTTTCAATCAGCGCCAGTCCGTTTTCGATATCGCGCACCATGTCGGTCAAAGAAATATAATCCTGCTCGTTTTCTTGCAGAACGGTAATCTGGCTGCCTTGAACGGATATTTTTTGTTTTTTTCCGCTCACTTCATCCCTCCTGCCAAATTCCAACAGAACCGGTTTTCAAATATGGCGAATTCGCCGTAATTGTGCTCAGGCTTCCCGACCATTTTCGTGGCGCCACAAAAATGATCGGCTTTTCCTGATTCGCGTTTTTCGTTTCTTTCGTGGTTCATATCCATCAGGCCGCCAACCGCTCGGTGAGCTGTAAGATTTCATTGATCTCCGCCGGGCTGAACACACCGCGAATCCCCTGTGGGTGAATTACCGTGAAGGGGGCATTGATCAGGTCTCTCTTTTCCACCTTTTCCCGCTCGATAAGGAAATTTTTCAGAAGGTTAAGGAATTCCATTTGACGACTGCTGAGGTTGGTGTGTTGCTGAATGAACTGCTCGAACGCCTCAGTTACGGTTTCAGGGAAGCTCTTCAGAATTTCAATGCCGAGAATATGGCGGATAAACTGGATAAACCGTGCCTTGCGGTTTTTGTAGGCCTGACGCAGCAGATCCTCTGTGATGTGGGGGTGTTCGGCATGGAGCAGTTCAGCCAGAGCGGTGGCCTCACCCGGCGAAACCTCTTCGCCGTTCTTGATCTTCTGCAATATGGGATTGTGCGTGGTCAGCTCCGCGATCAGGGCTTCGACCATTTCCCGGTAGCGGCTGATGCTGACGGCTTCGTGTTGCGGGCCGAACTCAACCATCTCCTTTTTATGCAGGGCATCAGTAAGATCGAGCTGAATCGGGCCATTGCCGGTGCTGTTTTGCTCGCGGAACTTCATCAAGGGGCCGAGCTTGGCGGTCAGTTCGTCCAGCGCATCTTCATCGGCCTTTGCCCAGTAGTGGTTGGTCTGGGCAGCGCGAATCAACGATTCTTCAACCTTAACGAAGTTGACACTCAACGGAAGCTCGCTGATCTGCTCGACGATGCTTTCTTTCAGGGTTTCTGCCTGCCCTTTGTTTTCATTCAGGCGGGCAAGGGAGAATTCCAGCAAGTCACGCTCAAAACGCATGGCTTTGAAGTCCACTTCAGAGATAGTACGAAACAGCGGCTTGATTTCGATGCGGAGGAATTCCAGCTTTTGGTGATTGAGGGTGATCCAGAAGTTCTCTTCCTCAAGGCGATGCAGGGCGGTTGCCGCTTCCTTGATCACCACGGAAGATTGGGGCAGTTCCGCGATCTGTCGGCGTAATTTGGCGATTTCCCGCTCAGCGATATCATGGTGGCCACTATCCAGCGCCTTTTCTATCTTGTCGAGGCGCAGGCCCACCAGACGCACCGGCAGAGGAATTTGGGGCTTCAGATCCTTACCTTTGGGCTGGAGTTTGAAATATTCGAAGTTATCCCAGCAATCCAGGATCAGAAACACATCTTTTTCAGTGCACCATGGCTTTGGTTTGCTTACTTCCAAGAGGCGTGTACCGCGACCGATCATCTGCCAGAACTTGGTGTAGGAGTATACCGGCTTTGCGAAAACGAGGTTGACGATTTCGCGCACATCGATGCCGGTGTCGAGCATATCAACACTGAGTGCCACCCGTGGCATATCGTTATTGGTGAACTGGTCGAGCAGACCACCCTTGCCGTAAACTCGCGGATCCTCGGAAACCAGGACCTTCGCCAGCTCCCCTTTATACTGGGGGTAGAGTTTGTCAAAGATCTCTTCCAGGCGGCGGGCATGGGCTTTGGAAGAACAGAAAAAGATAGTCTTGCCGGGAAGCACGCCATTGTGGTCTTTGATGCTCTCTTCCATGAATTCTTTGACAATCAGGGCATTAGTGCCCTTGTTGATGACTTTCTTTTCCAGTTGTGTGCCTTCGAAGTTGATCTCTTCAATATCCTTGCCTTCCAACAGGAGTTTTTTCTGATCTTCCAGTGAGATAGTGCGTTTGCTGATCCCCTCCATTTGGAACTTGGTTTGAATCTTCATCACTTGGAAATTACAAAGGTAAGGCGGCACATTATTGACGGCTTCTTCGAAGGTGTAGGCAAAAGTCGGAATGCCGTCCTCGCAATGAAAAAGTTTGAAAGTATTGTGGTCAATGATGTCTGTCGGCGTAGCCGTAAGCCCCAGGGTAATGGTCTTGAAATAGTCGAGGATTTCACCGTAAGTGTTGTAGATTGAACGATGACTCTCGTCGATCACGATGAGATCGAAAAAGTGGGGTGACAGATATTGGGATTCATCCCGGATGATGTTGAGCATCGTTGGATAGGTAGCTACGTAGATGCGGCGGTCCTTGGCAAGCAGCTTTTCCCCGATATTAGGCCAACGCGGCTCATTCGGCAGGTGTTCTTTAAAGGCAGACAGTGCCTGTTCTCTAAGTGCAATGCGGTCCACCAGAAAGAGCATTTTCTCGGCATGGCCGGCTCGCATCAGAGCGTCAACCATTGCAATGCAGGTCCGCGTTTTCCCGGTTCCGGTAGCCATCACCAGCAGAAAGTCTCTCTTTTTCTGCTCGATCGCTTCAAGTACTGAACGAATAGCTCGAATCTGGTAATCACGGCCCGCAATGGCAGTGTTGATAAGCTCTTGGGTCAGAGGTTTGCGGTTACGGCGGATATATTGAAAGCGTTCAAGATCATCACGGGTGGGAAAGCCAACAACTTTGCGTGGTGGATAGTTATCCAGGTCCCAGAAGTAGGTTTCCAGACCATTCGTGTAGAAACAAAAAGGAAGCTCGCCCCCCATTTGCCTTTGAATATTGAAACAGTACTGCTTGGCCTGCTCCCGGCCGATGGCGGCATCTTTACTGGTTTTCTTGGCTTCAATTACTGCAAGGGGCTTGGCATCTTTGCCCAGCAGCACATAATCGCTGAACTGATGGCCTTGATAGGGAGTTAGGGGCTCACGAACTCCATCAGGCAAACCGATTTCGATATCAAACTCCTCTATTACCTGCGATCGGTCAGCAACATTCCACCCGGCAGATTTGAGTTTCTTGTCGATTATTTCTTTTCGTGTGTGGTGTTCGGTTTTCATTCTCGAACGGTGTCCTTAAGGGGTCATCAAAATGGACGAAATAATCCGGAAATTTTAACTCATCACCGGCAGCGCATCCCAGGTTTTCCCTGCAACAACCATCCTTTTCTCAATAACTCATGTCTCCCTCTTCAACTTTCCCTGTGTCTTCATTTTTCGGCAAAACATCTCAAATTGCGCCCGTGCCAGCTTCGAAGGCGCAGCCTTCCCATTTTCCCATCGATTGATTGATGCAAAACTCACCCCAAGCGCATGGGCAAGCTCTTCTTGGCTCAACCCCAGCTGTTCACGGACTTCTTTGATCGTTTTCCGGAGGTTTGTTTGTTCGGGAGGCATTTTTCTGTTCATTCTCCACCGATGTAAAGTTAAGACGATGAATCAAATTGAAGAAAATTGTCCAGATTTAAACGAGACTCATAATATAGCATGTGCCATAGCAAGCGCAAGGTAAAATAGTGATGTAGATGCCTTCCGGATATCTTGAAACCAATTGTTTCTGGTTCTTCTCGCCCCTCCTGGACGCGCGCCGCTTATTTTCGACTGAAGGTCAGTCTGAGCTGATGGGGGCTTTGGTCATTTACCAACACCGTTCCGCCGTTATCTATGAGCCCTCCCTTCTGGACGGCAAAATTGTTTTTGATGCATACCTGCCTTAAAACGGTACCCTTATGCGTGGACAAATCCGGCAGTCGTCAGGGTTGCACACGGCCGACATGTGGCCGTGACGGTTCAAGCAACAACCCCATGGGGGTGGGACGCACCCTTGCCAGGCAGTAGACGGTGAGCACCTTTCTGAGGGCATCCAGGAATGCGGCCTTGAAGTTGTCCTCCCGGCCGTAGTCGGCGCCGAACTGCTCGGCCAGGGCAGGCCAGGGGACCATGGTCGCTTTCCTGAGGTAACTCATCCGGTGGGTCAGCCAGCAGTAAATGTCCAGCGCCAGGGGCGACCTTCTGAGCGCCCTGAGCGCCCTGGTGTCGACCGGCACCGGATGGTCAATCAACTCCTGGAAGAAACTGGCTCCCAGGATAACCCGCGATTGCCAGAGGTCGATCTGGTCCGGGTCCTTGGGGTGCCACCAGAGCCTTGTTTCGTCCGCTATCCGGAACCCGACGCTCGCCCAGTGACCCTCACCGCTGCGGATGCAGGAAATCGACGTGGAAAACAGCCGCTGCAGTTGCTGCTTCACCCGGGGAATGGTCCCCCACTTGCCGCCGGTGACAGTGAGTCCCAATTCGCGCATGAAGGCGGCCAGGCTGTCACCGAGAACCACGGCGGGTTGCTCGGAGCGGACAGCCTCGGTGGAAACCCAGGACAGGATGAGTCGCGGCAGGGAACCGTACGGGAGCCCGATTTCAGCCGGCGCCATCATGACCAGGGTGTAGTTGCCGTTCTTGCGCCTGAACTCGTTGCTCCCCGGCTCGCGGTGTGGCATGGTGGCCTGGACCATGTCCCGGGTCATGAAGCCGATGCTCCCGCTTTCCCGCGGGTCCTCCTGCTGAATCTCTTCAGCCCGAGCGATGAGGTCCAGGTCGCACCGCCGCAAAAGGGGACGGTCCCTGGTGTCGGTGTCCGTTTGCATCATCCGGCAGCAATTGTGCGGTTATTTTTCGACAGTATTGGATGTGCGCGCTATGAATGCCCGGATATCCTCTGCCCTCCAGACAGTCAGTCGCGGGCCGAGCTTCAGCGGCCGCGGGAATAACCCAGACTTGACTCCCGCCCACCAGGTGCTCTTGGAGACGGGAATGAGGGCCGGGATGGGCGGGTCCGCCTTGGGCGATCCGATAATCTGGCTGAGCCGAAGATAGCCGGTCTCCGGTAAAATGGGCTTGGCGGTGAATTCCATACGGTCTGCCTCCTTGTTGTCTCGGTGAAGCAAGGCAGGGAATTTTGGGCACTGAGTGTCGGCCGGCATTGTGAATGCCGTTGATTGCTGCATTTCAACAAAAAAGGCCACTACCCTTTCGGTAGAGGCCTTTGCACAAAGCATCCGAGAAACGTTGAATTCGTTCGGTATAAGTAGCTGATTGCGAATCAGGCTGCCCAGTCCCATGCCTTGACCTCTCAATTCCACCAAGTCTGGCGGAATGAGCTAATTGGGACTGCATAATACAGCCTCAGACAGTCATGTCAAGGATAAAAATAGACAAAAATAGAATTAAATCAATATGTTACAGCCTGAAACATCATGAAACAGTCTAACTATTGCCTGGCGACGGGGGAGTTGTTAGCGGGTGGAACGCTTTGCCAATTGCATGCCCTTTGCCCCACCCTTCAGCTTATCCAGGTAGTCGGCCCATTGCTGCATCATCCTGCGCCGCTCGGCCAAATGAGAGGTTCGATTGTAGGCGCGACCGTTGGGGTCGCGAACGGCGTGGGCGAGCTGGTGTTCAATAATGTCAATCCGCTGATGCAGGACCTCGTCCAGGATGGTCCGGGCGGTCGCCCGAAAACCGTGGCCGGTGATGGTGTCGCCGTCAAACCCCATTCGCCGGAAACTGGCGTTTATGGTGTTGTCGCTCATGCACCGGGCAAACGATCGTGTGGAGGGGAAGACGTATTTGCTGTTGCCGGTAAGCGGCTGAATTTCCTTCAAGATGGCGATTGCCTGCTTGGAAAGTGGGACAAGGTGGGGCTCTTTCATTTTCATCTTCTGGCCCGGGATATTCCATTCCGCCGAGTCAAAATCGACCTCCGACCATTCCATGTGTCGCAATTCACCAGGCCTGACGAAGACAAGCGGCAAGAGCTTCAGGGCGCATTTGGCGACCAGGCTCCCCTGATAGGTATCGATGGCGCGCCGGAGCGGGGCAAGTTCCTTCGGGTCGGTAACCGCCGCCATATGCTTCCTGGTTTTGCTTATTGCCGGCAGATAGCCCCTGAATCCGGCAGAGATGTCGTAATTTGCCTTGTCAATCGACATGGCATACCGGTAGACCTGCCCCATAATCGTCAAGGCGCGGCGTGCCGTCTCAATCACCCCCCTGGACCGGATTCTATCCAGAATGGCCTTGATTTCTTTCGCGGCGACCTCGGAGATCGGCTTACTCCCTATCCAGGGGAAAATGTCCTGGGTCAGACGGTTCATGATGGTGGCGGCGTGTTCATCCGACCATTCTTTCTTCTCCACCATGTGTTCATGCCATTCACGGGCGATAACCTCGAAGCTGTTGGCTTTCAGGTCGGCTCTTTTCTGTTTTGCCGCCTTTCTGTCCGCGGAAGGGTCGACACCGTTTGCCACCAGATTCCGGGCTTCCTGACGGCGCCCACGTGCTTCAGCCAGGGAAATGTCGGGATAGACCCCGATGGCCAGCAGCTTCTCCTTCCCGTCAAAACGATACTTGAATCGCCAGCGCTTGCTGCCCCCGGAGGTAACCAAAAGATACAATCCGCCGCCATCCGTGAGCTTGTAATCCTTTTCTCTTGGTTTTGCCGTTCTAATCTGAATATCCTTTAGCGCCATAAGATACCCCCATTTATTTGCGCCAGATACCCCCAGTACTAAGTCGAATACCCCTAGACATACCCCCAAAATACCCCGGATTTCTGCAAACACTATAGCGCCATATTGGACTTTGTTCAATAAAAAACCCGCTATTTCTAGCGGGTTATGACACATCATGAAATGTTCTGAAACATGTAATGGCGGAAGCGCATGGGAATCGAACCCACCCGGGAAGTTTCTCACCCCCCACACCGGTTTTGAAGACCGGGCGGCCCACCAGCGACCGAGGCGCTTCCGTATTGAGAATCAGCTTCGAAGATTTTCGATACTAGCCCATC
>JARKOR010000221.1 GCA_029975625.1 Nanosynbacter sp.
ACAACCACCTTGCGCAAACTTCGCTGCACTTGCTCGATGGTTCGGCTGGCATCGACTTCGGCAAAACCATCGCTTTCGACCAGCCCGGCATAACCTTGATTGATTTTCTCTTGAAAATCGTCATCGCGGATTTCAAATGTATCTGGATTTTTTGCGGCGCCGCGTTGGTTTAACCGCGTTCGACGTGTATCATCCTCGAGCGACAAAATGACCGTGAGATCCGGCTCCATGTAGCGCCGATCCATAAACGCGGCCGTCACCTGCCGCACGTAGTCCGAACCCAGGCCCTCAGCCTGACCCTGATACACCACGCTCGATAAGTAATTTCGCGCCGACAGTACCACGCCGCCGCGGCTCAGTACGGGCAACGCCTCTTTAAACCACACTTCGTAACGACAGACCGTAAAAAGGAGTAGGTTCGTTACAGCGCTGCGCTCGAGCGAGCCATTCTTGATGATATGGCGAATCTCTTCGGCAATTGGCGTTCCTCCAGGCTCGTTAATCACCAACACCTCCAGGCCAAATTCTTTCTCTATATATTTAGCCAGTAGTTCAATTTGAGTCGATTTGCCCGTGCCGTCATTGCCCTCGCCGACAATATAAAAACCACGTTTCCCCACCGCAGTTTTACTATCCGTCATAATTACTCCCTGTTATTTAAGCCCTTCGCTCAAGCCAGCAATGCTCACGGGCATGTGACGTTTATCCTTGAACGCCCTCGGCAGCATAGTCTCCGGTCGCCAGCTGGTAATGAGCTCATCGAGGTTATCCGTGTGCTGATATTTTCCACTCATGCCGCCTCTCCCTTTCGCATAGCTACCCGCGACCGCTCCCGTGTGGTGAAAAATCAGCTGGCCAATACGTTCACCGACTGGCAAAACGACACTCTCGTGCTTATTGAGGTTATAAATCTCAAGGGTAATCCGGTTAATATACCCCGGATCAATCCAACCTGCGTCGAAACACACGGCAACACCGTTTCGACCCCAACTTGAGCGGCTTTTTACCTCGGCCGCCCCGCCCTCGGCGCGTATGCCCACAAATTCATGAGTGTGCGCTAAAATACGCTCGCCTGGTTTTAATACGATAATTGGATGGTCCGGTGGAATATTCTTGAATTCTTTAAATCCATATCTGTCGCACCATTCTCTATGAGGCATGGCTTCAAGCGGACCCTTGAAATATCGGGCCACGTCATCTTCGTCAAAAGGATTATAAACCTTTGATCTTTCGTCAAATTCCTGT
>JARKOR010000237.1 GCA_029975625.1 Nanosynbacter sp.
TCGGTCCGCCCCTAAAAATTTTTCTACTGAAAGTGAAAAATTTTCGGGCGCTGCCCCGCCTCACGTCACCCGCGGAATGGAGGGTTTTGAGATTCAGACTAATAAAATATCCCCAGAGAGTTTCCGGGGATATTTTCTAGGGCGACGAAACGTCTATGCTTCTTTTGATCGATAGTTTACGAGTAAGAATAGATTTCCGCCGATTGCTGCGCCAATGAGAGTAGCAAGAATCACTTCTAGGCTTAGGCGGGTGTATGTACTTTCGCCGTCAGCTGCAGACGAGCTGCCCTGTAGCTGGCTATCCGTTGATTCTGTCACGGCTAGTGCTACCGCTGGGTTTAGTGTCGCACCACTGACATATACTTCGTGCGGGTAAGTAGGAGTCGTTGTGCTGGTATTTGTTGTTTGCTCCTGAGTCTTTTGGTATTCAGCAAATGCTGCGCGTTGGATGTGCGGCAGAATTGATGAAGTAACAAGCAGAGCGATAGTTAGCGACATACCGATACCAACCGCTTTACCGACAACACCTGCGTCTGAACGATTCAGCGCTGCTGCGATGCCGAACATGAAGATTGCTGTTCCGACTAACTCAAGCGCGAAGATGCTCCATGAGAATTCTGCGAAGTGGCCGAATTGGATAGCAAAACTTCCACCTGAGAATGCACCGAGCAGTACGACCGCTGCCATTGCACCAAGGAATTGGGCAAGCCAATAAAATGGTACGAGCGCCGTCTTGATTTTGCGCATTGACCAAAGGCCAAAGGTGACGGCTGGGTTAATGTGCGTGCCGGAGATTGCGCCAACCGCAAGTACCATAACGACGAGGGTCAGACCAACGTAAAATGGTAGCATGAAATATGCAGTCGAGAGCACGGCGACCATTGTCAATATGAATGTGCCGATTGCTTCTGCGGTAACAATGTTTATAAGGTTTTTTGGCAGATTATTCTTGGATTCTACTGCCTTAGTTGTTATTGTAGTCTCTGACTTAACAACAGGTGCTTTCGCGGCTGGTGTAGCGGCTTTTTTGACTGTCGTTTTGGCAGATTTTGTAGTAGTGGCTTTCTTGGTTGCCTTTTTTGTAGCCATAGTTCCTCCTTAAGTACTAATGATTATCAGTGTAGCACATTGTGGTATACTATGTACATATGGGATTATTAATGAATAAGCAAGAACAGAGGAGCGAACTCCAAGAGCGCATTGCGGCGGAGCTTCGTGAAAAGGCTTTGCGTACGAACATGCCGGAAAATACAGAACTAGAAAATGTTGAGAATTTGGCATACATGAAAGGCACTCAACAAACAACCTCGCACGGCTGGGCGTGGATTGTGCTTATCATTGTGGCTGCTGGAGTTTTTATTAGCTTTTTAGTTCAAGGTTTATAATATGGGACGAATATCGGAAGTACGAGAAATATTACTTGCGCGAATTGCGGAAAGTGATGCTCCGCGAGGGGTGCTTCGAGCAAATGAACTGCGTGAACTGTATGCGGAAATCACTGCGCTGCCAGCTGGGGAGCGCGGAGCATTCGGGCGGGAAATTAATACGCTCAAACAGGAGCTCGAGTCCGTTATCACTACGCGCGAGGCTGAGCTTGAATCGGTTGATTTACTGCCAATTGACGTAACCGCACCAATGGACAGCAACGCAGCGATCCCCGAGTTACTTACGAGTGACCACGGCTCGATTCATCCGCTGATGCGCGAGATCGAATACATCTCTGATATTTTCAACCGCATGGGGTATGTTACGGAAGGGTCGCGTGAGATTGATGACCAGTTTCATATGTTTGAGAGTCTGAATTTTCCGAAGGGCCATCCTGCGCGCGATGATTATGATACATTCATGACCGAAGAAACAGATGCCGATGGCGAGCGGCTCATTGCGCCCGCGCATACCTCGACCATGCAAAACCGCGTGCTGAGAAAATACCGAGAAAATCTAACGCGGGGCGAGGCGATTGCGGCCATCGTGCCCGATCGGGT
>JARKOR010000260.1 GCA_029975625.1 Nanosynbacter sp.
TTACACAAACATGAACTTTTTTCTCCTATCATCATTCGCGCTCATTGCGTTCTCGGCGCTGGTACACGCTAGTTTTCAGCTCAGCGTCAGCGTACTAACCCTTGTTAGCGGGCATTCTTTAGGGCGAAAAACAGCCCATAAGCGAGTCCTCAGGCTAATGAGTGGCTTTATCATCGGCGTGGGGGTGATTACACTGCTACTCCTCACGACTATGATATATTCTTTCTCGCTCATTATCTGGCAGTCAATGAGCTCCGAGCAGCTTATTGGCGCAATCGTGTGCGGGCTGCTTGCTGGACTTGGGATTGCCACCTGGGCGTTTTATTATCGCAAAGGTCCGGGCACGACTTTGTGGCTACCGCGCAATATGGCAAAGTTCCTCTCTACCCGAGCAAAATCAACTCAAAGTAGCATTGAAAGTTTTGGTATTGGCATGGTAAGCGTCGTCGCAGAGTTCGTCTTCATCGTCGCGCCCATGGCAACGTCAGCGTTAATTATTGCGCTCTTTCCATCCCCGGGACTTCAGGTAACGGGTATCGCGCTATATCTTGTGCTTTCACTCCTGCCTCTTTTCATCATTTTCTTAGCTGTCGGCAGCGGCAAGAAAATCAGCAGTATTCAAACTTGGCGTGAACGCAATAAGCGATTTTTGCAATTTGCTAGCGGTGGAAGCCTCCTCATTCTTGCGGCCTTTCTGTTCGTTGACCGCGTGCTTGGCATCTCACTATATGGAGCATGGTAATGGACACGCCTCGCATTAATATCGTCAAAGCTGGAGGTAAGCGTCCGAGCGAAGAGTTTGATCCGGAGAAATTACACCGTAGTATTGTTGCCACTTGCCTTAGTCTGCGTACACCGGAAGGGCAGTCTGAAGAGATAGCGCGAAGTGTCTGCCTAGAGGTAATCCGTTGGTGCGGCAATCGTCCGGAAATCACAAGTGCAGATATCCGGCGTATTGGCGCGGAAGTATTCGCAAAATATCATCCCGAAGCAGCGTATTTATATAAACAAGAATTAACCGTATTATAGGGGGCAAAATGGCACAAAAACCAACATTTGACTATGACATAATCGTTATCGGAAGCGGCGCAGGGGGTAGTCCGGCAGCAACTATCGCTGCCAGGGCTGGTAAACGCGTCGCGGTTATAGAGAAGAGTGAGTTTGGCGGCGAATCGCCTAATTGGGGCGAGATACCTCGCGGGGCGCTACTTCACGCCGTACACGTATATGACACGGCCAAGCAAGGCGCTTCTTTTGGTCTGCGCAGCAACACAATTGGCTATAATTACCCTTCCCTTTTGTCTTGGCGTGACGCCGTTGTTAAACGAACCGGTGCTGCCGGTAATCGTAACTACTACGAAAAGCAAGGGATTAGCGTGTTTAATAACGCCGCTCACTTCCTTAGTCCGAACGAAATTAGTGTGAATCGACGCCATCTATCCGCTCGTCGCTTTCTTATCGCCACCGGCTCGACCTGGGTCGTTCCTGAAATTCCAGGACTCGCCGAAACGCCACACCATACCCCCGAGACCATCTTGTCGCTGAGCCGTCCGCCAAAATCCCTTTTCGTTGTCGGTAGCAACACGACTGCAGTAGAAATCGCCTCCTTCTTTGCGATTCTAGGAACAAAAGTATACATTACAGAGTCCGCCACGCGCATTTTACCAGAGTATGACAGCGAAGTTGGCGAATTGTTTACGGAACAGCTTCAAAAACAACGCGGCATGACGCTGCTACCGTCCACTAAAGTCGTTGCTACTCAAAAAGACGGGCTATCAAAGCGTATCACCTATCTCCGCGGCGGTAGCGAGCATACCGTGAAAGTCGACGAGTTGCTTATTGCCGACAAACGGGCGCCTGTCACCGACTTGGGGCTCGAGAACGCAGGCGTTGCGTACTCTATTCATGGTATTACTGTTGATGAGACGCTTCAAACATCGGCCCGGCATATCTTTGCTGCCGGTTCATGCGTTAATGTAGCACTAACCACTAGTGATATCCTCGCCGAAAGCCGTATTGCAGCACATAATCTACTATGCAATAAGCGGATTCAGGTTGATATGCGCATTCCTCTTCATACGACCAATTTGCAGCCGGACGTTGCGCGTGTTGGCTTTACTGAAGATGATTGTATTCGACGCGACCTATCCATAACAACCGCCATCGCCCCTCTCTCACTCGTGCCTATCAGTAATGTAACAGATCAGCGCCTCGGCTTCGTTAAGCTTATCGCCGACAAGAAAGGCGCGCTACTCGGCGCAACCATTGTCGCTCCTCACGCCAACGAGATGATTCATGAGCTTGCCCTTGCCCTCCAACACAATATGACCGCCCGCGACGTGTTCATGGCACCTCACAGCTTCACTTCATGGTCTGAGGCGATTCGTATTGCGGCCAGCAAACTTCTCTAAAGAAATCGCGCCTCTTGGCCTCTCGTGCTATACTATAAGGGTCGGGGGTGTAGCTCAGCGGTCAGAGCAGCGGGCTCATAACCTGTTGGTCGCTGGTTCAATCCCAGCCACCCCCACCAAAATTTGATCTTTAATCGACACAAAAACATGTTTGACACCCTCCAACTCCATCTTAAGCGCTTTCTATATCGGCTTCGGCACGACTATTTGACACTGAACAATGTCGTGTTTGCGACAGCGCTCCTCATTGCGCTAAGTTGGACATGGAATTCCGTGGAAAGCATGCAGCAAAATTACCAATTGCAACAATCTGTGGACCGAAAAAAGCAGCAGCTCGTCCTTGAACAGCTTCAGGTCGATACACTACAGCTTGAGAGTAGGTATTACGACACGCTTGAATATCAGGAGCTTGCCGTCCGCCAGCGCCTTGGCAAGGGTATGCCAGG
>JARKOR010000262.1 GCA_029975625.1 Nanosynbacter sp.
ACCCGAAATGAAACTTACTCAAAGTATTCTTCGCCTCGGACTTGTGCATTGTTCGATATATAATAAAAGAGGTTGCACGAAAAACAAAAGGCCTTACGTTCGGTGACGTAAGGCCTTGATTTTACATGGTGCCAGGGACGAGTTACAACTATTAGTGTAACTTGCTGATATTTAATAATAATTACAGGTTGTATTTTGCTTAAGGCCCCTAAAAAGGCCCCCATAGCCCATTGCAAATCTGGTTGGATAGTTTTTCTAAGAGCAGTTTCAGTACGCCGCCAGGTCAACTTTAAAAAAGTCACCTCTTTGCCGCCAATCCACTAATTCCGCAAAAATCAGAAAGTGCGGAGTTAGTGGACAATCTCCTTGCTTTCAAGATAGCCCCGCTTTGTCTCTGCGTGAAATGAAGACAATTAATTGCACCAGGAATTGCCACGGACAATTATCGGGGCAATTATCGCTGAATTGCTCCAGAAATTGCCCACAATGTCAATTCCGGATCAATCCTTCACCCGTGAATGCCATAAAGCCCCGGCCAGGCGGCATGAACACCATACCAGGTATGGAATTGAGCCTGTGGCAGTGCTGCCACCGCCTTTAATTTGTGGACGCGGTCTGCTAAAGAACTGGAAAAACCGCAAAAAATCTGATATGTTCCAACGGTTTCTAACCAATGCTGCACACCGCAATAATCGCTTGACAATAAGAGGCTGTTGGCGGACATTGTAAGCAACACACCCGCCACGCCTCTCAACGATGCGCACCCCGGCGGGTATTTTTATGTCCGATGTACAGAAGCAGATCTATTGCAAACCAGCCCTCACTCTTGACGATCAGATCGACCTGCCGACAGCAAGGGGACTTACCGTTCCAGATCGTGACAAAGCCCGCCACTACCTCCGATATGTCGGATACTATCGTCTCTCCGGTTATTTCCTCACCCTCCAGCAACGCGGCAGCGACGTTCAGTCGCACACCAAAGGGACTTTACATTAATGGACCAATCTCAACTGAATACAATAACCAACTTTATCTGGAACATCGCAGACGATGTGCTGCGCGATATTTATGTACGCGGAAAGTACCGAGATGTAATTCTGCCAATGACGGTGTTGCGCCGCCTTGATGCTGTCCTCGAACCCACCAAACAAGCGGTGCTGGACATGAAGGCTGCCCTTGACAGAGAAGGGATTGCCAACCAGGACGATGCCTTGCGGTCCGCTTCGGGCGAGGCTTTTTATAATACTTCACCGTTTCTCCTGCGGGATCTGAAGTCGCGGGCCACCCAGCAGAAGCTCCGCGACGATTTTGAGGCGTACCTGGATGGTTTTTCACCTAATGTACAGGATATTCTGACCAACTTCGAATTCCGCCATCAAATCCCCCGCCTATCGAAGGCAGGTGTACTCGGCGATTTGATCGAGAAGTTTCTCGACAAAGACATCAACCTCAGTCCAAATCCGACGTCGACGCAGCCAGGTCTCGATAATCATTCCATGGGGACAATCTTTGAGGAATTGGTGCTTCGTTTCAACGAAGCGAACAACCAGGAGGCAGGTGAGCACTGGACCCCACGCGATGCAGTCAAACTGATGGCAAGTCTCATGTTCCTGCCAGTGGCCAACAAGATCGAATCCGGTACCTACCTGCTTTATGACTGTGCCTGCGGAACCGGTGGCATGCTCACCGTTGCCGAGGAAACTTTGCAGAAAATTGCCGCTGAACACGGCAAGCAGATTGCCACCCATCTATACGGTCAGGAGATCAACGGCGAAACCTACGCCATCTGCAAGGCCGACCTGCTCCTCAAGGGGGACGGCGATGCTGCTGACAACATCGTCGGTGGCCCGGCTCATTCTACCCTTTCCGCCGATGCCTTCCGCTCCCGTGAGTTTGATTTTATGCTGGCCAACCCTCCATACGGCAAGAGCTGGAAAACCGACCTTGAGCGGATGGGTGGCAAGAAGGAACTGAAGGACCCGCGTTTCATCATTCAGCACGGCGGCGATCCCGAGTATTCACTGGTTACCCGTTCCAGCGACGGACAGATGATGTTCCTGGCCAACATGCTGAGCAAGATGAAGCACGATACCCCGCTCGGCAGCCGGATCGCCGAAGTACATAACGGCTCGTCCCTCTTCACCGGCGATGCCGGCCAGGGGGAAAGCAATATACGGCGCTGGATCATCGAGAACGACTGGTTGGAGGCCATTGTAGCCCTGCCGCTGAACATGTTCTACAACACCGGCATCGCCACTTATGTCTGGGTTCTCAGCAATCGCAAACCCGAGGCGCGCCGGGGCAAGGTGCAACTCATCGATGCCACCCAGTGGTTCGAACCGCTGCGCAAGAACATGGGTAAAAAGAACTGCCGACTCTCCGACCAGGATATTCAGCGTATTTGCGACACCTTTCTCGCTTTCGAAGAGACGGAGCAATCCAAGATCTTCCCCAATGCGGTGTTCGGCTACTGGAAGGTCAAGGTCGAGCGTCCCTTGCGCCTGCACAGCCAGCTTACCTGGAAGGCCATCGAAACCCTGCGGTTCGCCTCGGGCGACGAAGAGATTCGCAGCTCGTTGTACGACACTTTGGGCGACGATCTGTTCGAGAAACCGGAATCCGTGCGCGCGGAGCTGGAGAGACTCGTCAACGACTGGGGCAAAGGTGACGACGAGGAGGATGGCGAAGAGAACAGCGGCAGCAAGAAAGGACTTTCCGACAAAAAAAAGAAGAAGCTCCTCAACGAAGCCACCTGGAAACGGGACGCCATGCTGGTCGATGTGGCCACCAAACTCCGCCATGAGTTGGGAGACGGACTGTTTGATGACCACAACCGCTTCCGGGAACAGGTAGACGCCACCCTAAAGAAGCTCGCCATAAAGATCAGCGCCGCCGAGTTGAAGCTGATCTTCAACGCCGTCAGCTGGCGGGTAGAGGAAGCTCCCCGGGTTATCGGCAAGGTTCACAAGCCGGGAAAGGTACTTGCCGATCCACTGCATGGTTTCTTTGAAGCGGTAATTAATGGTAAAACGAGCATAGTTGAATACGAAGCAGACACGGAACTGCGGGATTCCGAGCAGGTGCCGCTTCTGGAAGAAGGGGGAATCGAAGCATTCTTCCGCCGGGAAGTGCTTCCCTACACTCCTGATGCCTGGATCGACTCCGACGCCACCAAGATTGGCTACGAAATCAGCTTCACCCGCTATTTTTACAAACCTCCGGTGCTGCGCACCCTGGATCAAATCAGCGCGGACATCCGTGCCCTGGAAGAGGAAACGGAAGGTCTGCTCGACGAGATCATGGGAGGAACGTCATGAGCAGTCGAGCGAAAAAGCCGGTGATCTTTGTCTCCTCGACAGTGTACGGCATCGAAGAACTACTAGAGCGAATCTATACCCTATTGACGACATTCGGCTACGAAGTATGGATGTCCCACAAGGGGACGGTGCCTGTCCGGTCCGACCGTACTGCCTTTGAAAATTGTCTCGCCGGAGTTGACGACTGTGAACTTTTTCTCGGAATCATTACCCCCTCCTACGGCAGCGGCAAGGATGGCGATGAGCTTTCCATAACCCACCAGGAACTTCAAAAAGCCATTGCATTGAATAAGCCCCGCTGGCTCCTTACCCACACCGATGTGGTCTTTGCCCGACGTTTGCTGCGTGATCTGGGTAAGGGCACGCCGGAAGAACGTAATCAGCTGAAATTGAAAAAAGACGCCGCATCAATTTCCGACCTGCGGGTCATAGATATGTACGAGGAAGCGATTCGTCACGACGAGCCGCTATCGGAACGTAACGGGAACTGGGCACAGCCATTCAGTGCCGATGAGGACGTGCTCCGCTTTGTTTCGGCCCAGTTTTCCCGATTTCAGGAGGTGGAGCGGTTTATTACGGAAAATCTCTCTGATCCGGCTGGTGTTTTAACCAGCATTAAAGGAAAGCGGGGAGGTAAGCCATGAACCGTGAAGAGTTGCAGCGTTTTCTATCTTTGGGTGAGGGGCAGAGCCTGGAATTCAAAACCGGAGTCAATCCGGCGGCAATCGGGAAAGTGATCTGCGCCTTTCTCAACTCCGGTGGCGGCTACCTGGTCGTCGGCATTGCAGACAAGGGTGAGGTCGTTGGGGTTCCAGCCGATCAGGATATCAAGCGACTGGAGCAAACCGTCACGGTAGGGCTGGTCCCTGGCGCGCTGGTCTCCTTTGAAGAGCAAATATTGGAAAGCAAGCCGGTCTGGGTAATCGAAGTTCCCTCAGGCCGGGACATCCCCTACAGTTTCAGGAATGAGATCTTTGTCCGTGAAGGTGAACGGACCGGTCGGGCCGATGTGGAAACTATTAGGGACATGGTCATGCGACGCCAAGTGGAGCCGGAGCGCTGGGAACGTCGTTTTTCCGATGCCAACCCGGATCGTGACCTTGATCGGGAAGAGATTGCCGCCACTGCCCGTCAGGCTGCCGCGGCGCATCGCGGGGGCTTGGTGGCCGAAAGCCCGAAGAATCTCCTCGAGCGTCTGGGACTGCTGAAATATGGCCGGCTTACCAACGGCGGCGACGTGCTCTTTGCCGTAAACCCTGCCGTCCGCCACCCGCAGGTACGGGTGCGGGCCGTGTGCTACCCGGGCGACAAAAGCGACGAAACCTACCGCGACCACAAAAATTTTGAAGGCCCGCTCGTTCAAGTGCTGGAACAGGCATTTGTCTTCATTCAGCGCAACACGCCGAGCCGCAGTCGGTTTCGACCGGCAAAATTGGAGCGGGAAGAGCAAAGCCTTTATCCCCCCGAGGCGATTCGCGAAGGCCTGGTCAATGCCTTTGCCCATCGCGACTATGCCGACTTCCGGGGCGGCATTGCCGTGCACATTTACCCCAACCGTCTGGAAATATGGAATTCGGGAACCTTTCTCGATGGAATTTCGCCGGAAAATCTGGCCACGGGACACATCTCCGTTCTGCGTAATCCCGACATTGCCCATGTGCTCTACCTGCGCGGCATGATGGAGAAGTTGGGACGGGGCTGCGTCATGATCCGCAGGTCGTGCGAGGAGCAGGGACTGCGCCCCCCTGAATGGCGCTCCGATGCCACCGGCGTCACCCTGACCTTCTTTGCCATGGAAGTCACCACGGAAGTCGCCATGGATGTCACCATGGATGTCACCATGGAAGTCAGAACAGTTTTGCAGGCTCTCACCGGGACAATGACGCGCCAGGAGTTACAGGACAAACTCGGTCTCAAGAATGCGGACCATTTCCGCAAGCATTACTTGGCGCCGGCTGTGGATGGCGGTTTCGTGGCCATGACCATTCCTGGCAAGCCCAAGAGCCGAATGCAGCGCTACCAGGTGACGGAGAAGGGACGGCGGGCGCTAGCTGGTGAGGTAGAAAATACATGATTGCCGAGGACAATCCTGGCTGTCCGCAATATTTTAGCTAATCATATTTGATATTGGGGGAATGCAATGAGTAAACGAGAGGAATTGCTTTCATCAATTGCAGATATAATTAAAGACTATCGGGCAGGTGAAATACCTAAACCTACACCACAACATGTGGAACGATGGGTATGTCAATTTAGCGATTCGGCTCAGCTTTCGTTGCTAGCGGAAATGGAACACCTTTTAAAGATCACATACTTTACAAAAAAAACGATAGGAGAATTCTTTGGCAACCAGATTAAGCATAAAAAAATTGCCGGGGAAAATTATATATCTTACTGGAAGAGTGCCAACTTGTTAGATATTCAGGAACACGGGCACAGCCAGAGTGAGATACTCGAACTATTTGACAAAAGCCTAGAAGAGCAGTGTGGGTACGGTGTTGAGGATTGTGGAAGTAAAAGCGGTGAATTTATTTATGTTGACGATGTGCTCTTTAGTGGAGGTCGTATTGGTACTGACCTCAAGACTTGGATAAATGACGAGGCACCAAAAGAAGCAAAAGTTCATATTCTTGTCATCGGTGCGCATCGCTTGGGCGAGTGGCAATGTGTTGAGGGACTAAAAAAAGCTGCCAAAGAGGCCGGTAAAGACATAGCATTTGAAAGTTGGGCAGCAATTCGCTTTGAAAATCGCAAGTACTATAAGAATATCTCGGAAGTGCTGTGGCCCGCCGTGTTACCGGACAATGCAGAATTGGTGGCATATATGGCACAGGAAAAGAGATTCCCATTTGAGCCTCGCATGCCCGGCGGCAAACTGGCGCATGATATATTTACGGGTGAAGAGGGCCGACAGCTACTCGAAAGGGAAATGCTACTGGCTGGTATTCATATTCGCTCAAAATGCAAAGAACCTAAACCGTCAATGCGCCCGTTGGGTTTTAGCCCATTTGGGCTTGGTTTCGGGGCAACCATTGTGACATTCCGTAATTGCCCGAATAACTGCCCATTGGCACTTTGGTGGGGCGACCCTGAAGTAACCTCGGGGGCATTTCACTGGTATCCACTCTTGCCAAGAAAAACGTATGAGCAGTCTTTCGACTTCTCAGCATTCGGTTTTTAAATGAGTAATCAATCGCAAGTTCGTACATATCTGAGAAAAGACTCTGCCGTGTTTCGGAAGACATCTGAAGCCTTCGGTGGTCTTTCTAATATGGCACCAGGTTATCCCATCCGGATCAATGGAGTTCTTTACCACACGTCGGAAGCACTCTATCAAGCTTGCCGGTTCCCGCACAGACCAGAAGTTCAAAAGCTAATCGTCGGCCAACATAGCCCAATGACCGCAAAGATGAAAAGCAAACCATACCGCAAAGATTCACGGCCAGATTGGGAACTGGTCCGTGTAAAAATTATGCGATGGTGTCTTCAGGTTAAGCTTGCACAAAATTGGGAAAAATTTAGTCGGTTACTTCTCTCAACAGGTGATAGACCTATTGTCGAAGATTCACGTAAGGATGACTTTTGGGGGGCAAAAGAGAAAGACGAAAAGACGTTGGCTGGTATGAATGTCTTGGGCCGTTTATTGATGGAGTTAAGAGAATTTATCAAGCAAGGCAAAGAACTAAAAATTGTAGAACCACCAAATATTCCAAGTTTTCTTCTCTTCGGTGAACCTGCTGCTACAATCGAATGCCGACATGTCCGCTACGGACAACCATGTATTGAGACAACACTTGCATTGCAACCACAAAAGAGCAACATGCCTCTCTTTGATTTCATAGAATCACTTCCGATAGATTACAGCGCCCAAGATGAACTCGCTACAAGAGTTGAAAAGCATACTTTAATTTCCGAGTTGCAGCAGTTTGAAGAGTATAAGGAGTCGGGGCAGGAGTGGCTCGGACTACTGCCGAGACATTGGTCTGTGCTTCCGAATCGTGCTTTGTTCAATGAAGTCAATGATAGGAATCATCCCGATGAAGAGATGCTTTCGGTGACAATCACGCGAGGCATTGTCAGACAGTCGACACTTTTAGCAAACACATCCAAGAAAGACAGCTCAAACAGTAATAAGTCGGCCTACAAGCTTGTCCAACCTAACGACATTGCGTATAACAAAATGCGTGCCTGGCAAGGTGCGCTTGGCGCTTCAACATTGCGAGGCATCATCAGCCCGGCCTATGTGGTAATACGCCCGAGGACAACTGCAAGCACATGGTACTATCACCATCTCTACCGCACTCCGGCATTTGCTAAGGAAGCGGAGCGATGGTCATACGGCATTACTTCCGACATGTGGAGCCTTCGACCTGAGCATTTCAAACTGATTTATTCCCCGTCCCCCCCTCCCGATGAACAAGCCGCCATCGTCCGCTTTCTTGATCATGCCAACCGGAAGATTGACCGTTTCATCCGCTCCAAGCGAAAGATGATTGCGCTGTTGAACGAGCAGAAACAGGCCATCATACACCACGGAATTGACCAAGGCATAAATGGTGAATGTGGCTGTTTCCCGATGCGTGCAGTTCTAAGGCCGGTAAAACGGTTTGGCTATGCCGATAAAGTACTGCTTTCTTTATTTCGTGACTATGGCGTCATCCCAAAAGATTCACGCGAAAACAAAAACGTTGATGTGCGTGACCTTGATCTTTGCCAACTTGTCCTGCCAGGTGATGTAGTGATGAATAAGATGAAAGCTTGGCAAGGCTCAATCGCGGTGAGCGATCTGGAAGGGATAGTCAGCCCAGATTACATGGTGCTTGAGTTTATTCGTGACGGAATAGATCGTAAATTTTTTCACTACTTACTGCGTTCGCCAGATATGGTGACTCAATATCGAAGGAATGCATATGGTGTCCGGCCAGGGCAGTGGCGATTGATGTATCCAGAATTTTGCCGTCTTCATGTGCATATCCCTTCGGTTGAAGAACAGGAAAGGATTGTTAAGCAAATAGAAGACGCGACATCTACTCTTAACAAAGGCATCACCCGAACCGAGCGGGAAATCGCCCTGATGCAGGAATTCCGTACCCGCCTGACTGCGGACGTCGTCACCGGAAAACTGGACGTGCGGGCGGCGGCGGCGAAGCTGCCGGAGCTGGAGGAGCGCGGCGTCCCGGAGGACGAAGGCGAGGAGCCTGACGACGAACTGCTGGCGGAAAACGACGCGGAGGAAAGCGATGAGTAACCGGCCCCCCATACCGATAGACGTTCAACGCGATTTGCTCTTCGAATGCCGTTACCGTTGCGCGTGCTGTTGTGAGCCGGTTTCTCTGGAAAAATGCCACATTGATCCGTGGTCAAAGACGGCGGAACACTGCTTTGAAAATCTGGTAGTACTGTGCAGTAACTGCCATACCCGCTCCCATGCCGATAAATGGCCTGCATCCACGATGCGGCGCTTCAAACAGGAGCCGTGCGCCTTACAACGGGACCGGACACCGCCGGTATCCGCCGAACAGAAGGCGATGATCGACCTGATTGCTGCCGCGCATCCTGATTCGATGAATGAGCGTGGGCGCGCCCGCCTGGTGCGGATGGTCGCCGCCTATGCCAATGTGGCGATTGCCGATATTAGCGTCGAAGCCGTCGCGCCGACCAACAGCTCCCTCATCCGTCTGTCGATGCCGCGATCCGCCGCCGAGCGGATCATTCTCGGCTTCGAGTCTCAAGACCCCCGTCTTGCTTCCTTTCTCGACGACTTCGCAATCCCGACGGTTGAAGCTGTTACCAAACGACTTCTTACTGGGGGTAATTTCGACCCATTCGGACCTGAAGGCGGGATCAAGCTGATCGAAACCGCTAGGCCGACACCGGCGGAGCGGCCGCCGGTGACCAACGTCAAGGAAGAGGGTCTGGAAAGCCTGATCTTCAATGCCATGACCAACTTCGGCTGGCTGGCGGGGGAGAACAGGTGTTACGACAAAGAGTACGCCGTCGATCTGGCCCAATTGACCGCCTTCCTGGAGGCGACCCAGGAGGACACCGCCGCTGCCCTGCAGTTGCGAACCGATGGGCCGGTACGACGCAAGTTTCTGGCCCGACTGCAGGGAGAGATAACCCGGCGCGGCACCATCGACGTGCTGCGCAAGGGGATAGAGCACGAGAAATACCACGTTGATCTCTTCTACGGTACCCCGTCGCCGGAAAACCGTAAAGCGGTAGCCCGCCATGCTGAAAACCGGTTCAGCATCACCCGGCAGCTGCGCTACAGCCGGGAAGAGTCCAGAAACGCCCTCGACCTTGCCCTGTTCATCAACGGTCTGCCCATTGCCACCTTTGAGCTAAAAAACAGCCTGACCAAGCAGACGGTGGAGGATGCGGTGGAGCAGTACAAGCGGGACCGCGATCCGCGGGAACCGCTCTTTCTGTTCGGCCGCTGCGTGGTTCACTTCGCCTTGGACGATCACGAAGTCCGGATGTGCACGGAGCTGAAAGGGGCAAAAGGTATGGCCAAGGATTCCTGGTTTCTCCCCTTCAACCAGGGGTGGAACTTCGGCGCGGGCAATCCCCCTAATCCCTACGGCATCAAGTCCGACTACCTCTGGCGGCGGATTCTCACACCCGGAGGCTTGACCGACATTCTGGAAAATTACGCCCAGGTCGTGGAGGTGAAGAACGAGAAGACCGGCAAAAAGAAGCGGGTACAGGTTTTCCCCCGCTACCATCAACTGGACGTGGTTCGCAAGCTCCTGGCCGATGCGGCGTGGTACGGCGTGGGGAAACGCTACCTGATCCAGCACTCCGCTGGCAGCGGCAAGTCCAACTCCATCGCCTGGCTTGCCCACCAGTTGATCGGCCTGCGCAAGGACAACGCCGAGCTGTTCGACTCAATTGTCGTCATCACCGACCGGCGGGTGCTCGACAAGCAACTGCGGGAAACCATCAAGGGGTTTGCCCAGGTGAACTCCATCATTGGCGCAGTGAAGGAGGGGGATAACCTCTCCAAGACCCAGCAATTGGCGAAATTTCTCAAGGTCGGCAAGAAAATAATCATCTCCACGGTGCAGACTTTCCCGTTTGTGCTCGATACCATCGGCGCCGAACACCGGGGGATGCGATTCGCCATCATCATCGACGAAGCCCATTCCAGTCAGGGTGGACGTACCGCCGGCAAGATGAACATGGCCCTGGCGGAAGACATGGAGGAGTTCGCCGAGGAGGGGACCGATCTGGAGGACCGGATTAACAGGATCATCTCTTCCCGGAAGATGCTGACCAATGCCAGCTACTTTGCTTTCACCGCCACTCCAAAGAACAAGACCCTGGAGATCTTCGGAATTCCCTGTCAAGCCGGCGATGAGGTGAAACACCGCCCCTTCCACAGCTACACCATGAAACAGGCGATTCAAGAGGGGTTCATCCTCGACGTCCTGAAATACTACACCCCGGTAGAGAGCTATTACCGCCTAGCCAAGACCATCAAGGGGGATCCGGAGTATGACGTAAAGAAGGCGAGAAAGAAGTTGCGCCGGTATGTGGAGTCCCACCAGAAGGCGATCCGGGACAAGGCGGAGATCATGGTCGATCATTTCCTGGAGCAGGTGATCGGCCAGAACAAGATCGGCGGCCAGGCCCGAGCCATGGTGGTGACCGGCAGTATCCAGCGGGCCATTCAATACTTCCATGCCTTCCGGGATTACCTTGCAGAGATAAAGAGCCCCTTCCAGGCAATAGTCGCGTTTTCCGGCGAACCGGAATTCAAGGGGGAAAAGGTTAGTGAGGCCAAACTGAACGGCTTCCCCAGCGGCCTGATCGAGGACAAGATTCAGGAAGACCCGTACCGGTTCCTCATCTGCGCCGAGAAGTTCCAGACCGGGTACGATGAGCCGCTGCTCCATACCATGTACGTTGACAAGCAGCTCTCCGGCATCAAGGCGGTTCAGACCCTGTCTCGCCTCAATCGCGCCCACCCGAAAAAGCACGACGTGTTCGTTCTCGATTTCCAGAACAACACCGGAACCATCGAACACGCTTTTGCCGACTATTATCGGACCACGATTCTCAGCAAGGAGACGGATGCCAACAAGCTGCACACCCTGAAGGCGGAACTCGACGCCTATCAGGTCTACTCACCGGAGCAGGTCGAATCCCTGGTCACTCTCTACCTGGACGGCGCCGACCGTGACCGGCTCGATCCGATCCTTGACGCCTGTGTGGCGATGTACGTAGAGGAATTGGACGAGGATGGTCAGGTGGACTTCAAGGGAAAAGCCAAGGCGTTCACCCGCACCTACGATTTCCTGGCAACTATTCTTCCCTACGGTGTGCCGGCCTGGGAGAAGCTTTCCATTTTCCTCAACTTCCTGATTCCGAAGCTCCCGGCTCCGAAGGAAGAGGACCTGGCCAGAGGGATTCTGGAAGCCATCGACATGGATAGCTACCGGGCCGAAAAGAAGGCAACCATGACAATAGCGTTGCCGGACGCCGATGCGGAAATAGAGCCGGTCCCAACCTCCGGTGGTGGCCGTAAGTCGGAGCCGGAGATGGACAGACTCTCCAACATAATCAAGGCTTTTAATGAGCAGTTCGGTTCACTATTTGCCGACACGATACGGATGGAAAAACGAATAACCGAAGAGATACCAGGCAAGGTGTCTGCTGATCAGGCATACCAGAATGCCAGGAAAAATTCAGATCGGCAGAATGCCCGGATCGAGCACGACAAGGCGTTGAAGCGGGTCATCACGGCACTTTTTAACGACGACGCGCAACTTTTCAAACAGTTCCAGGATAATGACTCATTCCGGAAGTGGTTGACGGATACTGTTTTCGGGCTGACGTACACAGAGTAAGATCTGAGAGTACTCTGAGGATGAGGAAGATGCCGACAAGGTCCGGCGCCATGAGCAGACCCTTGGTGCGGACCATTTCTTGAGTCGTTAGAAACAACTCTCATGCGGAAAGTAAAGCTAAAGAATGCTGCGTGGGAGAAGAATCCTTCATACAAATAAATCGGTATGGTGGCACTGTATTTTTGTTTTTTCTCGGTCTACAGGATATCCTCCTCTCAAACAGCAGCGGACTTGGCTTTAAAGCAGGAAGCCCAAACTCATCACCCATTTCAATATCCATGAGCGCCTTACCAACACCGAGTTCTGCAGGCACTTTGAGGGGAGCCGAAATTCTGCAACAAAGGTGCTGAGACATCGGTGTGACGAAGGGTTCCTGAATTCCAGTCGGACAACGGAAAGGAGCGCATTACACTCCAGGTCCAGACTTGAGCCGTCTGCTTGCGGCGTGAGAAGATGTTATGCGCCTTATAAATAGACTTATGCGCGCTCATAACATTTTCCTGCGCTATTTCGAAAGTTGTAGAAATTTAAATTAGCCGAATGGGTAAGAGAGAATCTACCTGATATGGTTGTTCTTCTTGAACTGCCCGTCTTCGCGCCGCTTTAGATTGCCTACGATCAGCTTGAGCTGCCGTGGCCGATGATCATTGACCACCGCGAGAAGTCACCTTCCCGATTCGCCCCCAGATTTTTCAGCGTGGGACTGTTCGCCGCTGCTACCCTTTGCAATGCGTGCCGGTCTGGGTAGGGCCTGGACAGATTCACCATCGTGGTCGGCTCTGCTGGGCCAGTCCGTGTGTCTCAAGGAGACGAAGCGTCACGGTACGCTTTATATGGGTGGAATGTACCAAAACCATTAGAAATCGTCAATAGGGTCGCATTCCAGCCGTCCAATCTTCACCTCAAGCCTCCGGATCTTGTTCTTGGCCTTTTTCAGTTCAGTTTCGGTCGATTCCGCGCGACGCGCCTTTTCCTCCAACCCTGCCTTCATCTTCTCAAGCTCGCTGCGTTCCTTTTGCTGCGCATACGCAATCTTCTCCAGATATTCCATTCGGGATATGGAATCTTGTCTCAACTTGGCGGCTTCAGCCAGTCTGCGCTGTGCCTCGTCATCCCGCCGCTCCGCTTCCGTAGCTAATTTTGCCGCATCCTTCACGGCCTTCTTTGATGCCACATCAATCGCCAGTATCCGTCGAGCCTGGTCACCAGCGAAGAAACCCGACACACAACCGAGCAGGATACCTATCATTACGTAAGGCCATGCCGCAAATACTCCGGACCATCCCCGTTCAAGAAAATCGATCGACCTGAATCCAACCAGTTTGAAATGTTCATGATATGCGAGAAGATAACCGCTTTGCTGGAGGGGCTCAGTGGTTCTGGCGAAATGGACAATTGCCAGGTTGGGCAGTATCCACCAGTTGAGTAGGGCGAACAGGATAAGAACGAGAATGACCACCGCAATCCTTGCTTTATTCATCTGAGATACGCCTCCGTCGTGTCCTTGTCGAAGTGGCCCACTTCCTGGGCAACGATCCCTTTTGCCTCCTCGTAATTGATCCCCCGCAGCTGCAGCTCCTCCATCCGCTCCTGGGCATAGCTGTGCCGGAGACCGTGCGCACCGTTGGAAAAGGAAAGCTCCCGCTGGCTCGCCGCGGTAAAGCTCTGGCTCCAGGCCTGGCCGCCGGCCAGGTCATAATGCTGGGTGTAATGCACCTCCCTGTCGGTTACCTCTCGCGGCTCATCCAGCCGGGTCGCCTCCAGCTGCTGCGCCAGCTCCCTCGACAGCAGGACCTCCCGCACCAGGCCCCCTTTCCCTTCCACC
>JARKOR010000264.1 GCA_029975625.1 Nanosynbacter sp.
TAGACAAACGGCTTGACGTCCTTGTAGCCCGGCAAGGGATCAACGATTACTTTGTTCTCGGTCATGATATCTACAATTATACAATAATTTCATGAATTACAGAACGTCAATACCGTGCACGAAGCCGAATCTATCGCTCTCACGCAAGGGTTTTCTTTATGTCAATGCACTTTATGATAAGGCAAGAAATTCGACTGTGGCCTAACTATCTTTGCCCTGAAGCTGAGCAATCACTCTCTCGTAGGAAAATTCGTCAATCAACTCTTGCTCAAATTCTAAGTCTACAAATTCTATTGGCTCAATGTCTGATATTTTCTTGCCACACGAGAAATGACGAACCTTCTTACCGCTTTTCTGCGCCAATATAATCTCGTGAAATACTCCGTTAGAAATCTGCCCAAAAGTCCACACCTCATCCGCCAAGTAAATCAGATTATTATTCGCCCGTACTATTAGATCACGTGCCACTAGGTCATTCAAAAAGTAATCCCAGTTCATAAAAGGATTTAGGGGGGTAACACCCTGCTCCAATGTAAATGCTGATATCAGCTGTTTAGCAAAGAAATTGTGTTTCGAATATGCGACATAGGCAGTCGGTACTTTTTCGGTTCTGTCAATCTTTTCCATTCTCCCACATTATATCACTTCGTCCGCAACCAGTCGATTCCGCCCCACGATTGGTTTTTGTTTCCCAGCACCAAAAACATAACACTGAGTAAAGTTTATAAGCCCCGTCAATGGTTATAAACTTTTAGTTTTCTCCCTCACGTGAACACCCCAGATACTTAGAATCAGGATATTTCTCATACGCCGCCCATGGTCCGTCTCCTGGAGTTTTATCGTAAACTGGCGTTCCACCCAATTGCTCGCATCTAGACTCAGGGATTATTTCAACGCTGACTTCTCGACATTTTGGCGATGTATCCTCGAGTTGTGGCATATCACCATTATATGTCGCGCAAGTCTCAACCCTCTTAGTCGTCTGCGAAAGTCCCCCTAGCCCGCTAAGATACACCGCTACACCGATAGCAATGATACAGATACTACCAACCACGCCAAGCACAATTCTCTTCTTTTTCTTATTTGTGCTCATACCATCACCCTGCCTCCTTTATGGTAAATCCTCGCTCTGCCAATTGCTCGTACGCTGCGTCCGCCTTAGGCGACTCTGGTTGTTTTACGGAAAATCCCTTTGCTGGATACGATTTTATACGTTCGTAATCACCTAGCATGAGATAAATCATCTTCTCGTCCTCCGAACCATAAAATCGCGCATGCAGCGCATGATACTCTTTGAGTGACGTAGGCCAGCTTGTCACGTACAATCTCGGCTGGGGCTGAGGCCATTGGGCAAGTGCCGTCGCCAGAAAACGACGTGTCATAAATGGTTTGTGTATCAGAATAACACTGCCCGCATATATGCCAGTATCTTTTAAGATATTGGCTGAGTTGGTAATGTTATCTCCCGTGTTTGTCGCTGCATGGTCACGCTTGATCGCCTCTGGCGGCACACCTTGATCAATCAAGACATCAGCTAACATTTCTGCTTCGGTAACTGACGCAGAAAACTCAGGGTTTGCAAAACCAGACGCGACAATGACCGGAGCAACCCCCGCATGATACAGCTCCGCCGCTCGAAGCGCGCTGTCCGTCGTCATCCCAGATCCGCCAATTACAATTGCGTCTGCGCTAGTGGGCACTTCATCCTCAACCACCATGTAGTCCCAAATTATTTGCAGTAGTTCCCAGTCACGGTCGGTTATCTTCATATGACCTCGCCCCTATCGACCAGTCCGCCGAGGAACTTAGCAGAATAAACTGTTTCGTCACCCCTCAATATTCGTTCTTCTGCCGTAAAACTTTCCAGCCCGCCGTCCATTCGAAATTTGTACGAGAACTCGCTGTCGTGATAACCGTCAACTCCGCGCGGTAATCCTAACTTCGTGTTCGTCAAGACCCTCCCTAAGAATGCGTATATCGCAGAAACCTCGTTACCAGCAACCTCACCTCGGTATTGCATAGCCCAGATGGCCTTTCCGCCATGCTCAAAGATTACCTCTTGCCCCGCATATGGTTCCCCGCCATAATATATATCTTTAAATTCAAAAGTATCATCCGAAAAACGAATGATATGTTCCCCATTTGGCAACTTTTCTTCATTTACATCCGCGCTACCATACCCCCGGGTATTCGCTGAGAGTAAAAATTCCTTTATTTGGTTGTTTACTACCATTTCCCGTTTCATATTCCCTCGCCCCATTATTCGCAATGATATAAATCAATCATAACATGTGCACCTTCTTTAATTAATATACTTCCTCAGCGTCACTGTATCTCCCACTTTCGCGTCGCGTGTTGTTTTGAGGTTGGTGACGATGTAGCCGATTTCGCCGGTTTGCATGGTCTGTTCGGGGACCATATCTGGAGCCAACTTGCCTATTTCCAGCGCCAAACCATGGGCTTTTGTCGCCATCATATAAATCTGGTCGTTTTTGTTCAGCTGACCATCAACTACACGCACGTACAAAATCACCCCGCGATAATCATCATAATAACTATCGAATAT
>JARKOR010000007.1 GCA_029975625.1 Nanosynbacter sp.
GACTTCGATCCCTCCCGCCACCACGTGATCTCCGCGGCCTCCTGTACCACCACCGGCCTGGCGCACATGATCAAGCCGCTCCTGGAAAACAAGGAAACCTCCCACATCCTGACCGCCTCCATGTCCACCATCCACGCGGCCACCAACACCCAGAGCGTGCTCGACTCGGTACCCAAGACCGGGGCCTCGGATCTGCGCAAGAACCGCTCGGTGATGAACAACATCATCCTCTCCACCACCGGTTCCGCAAAGGCGCTGGAAAAGGTGATGCCTGAGATCAAACGGGTCGGTTTCATGGCCGATTCGGTTCGCATCCCCACCAGCACGGTGTCCCTGATCATCCTCAACCTGACCTTCCACACCCCGCTGGACAGCAATGGAGAGCCGGTCATCACCCACCTGCTGCTGAACGACATCTACCGCAAGGCCGCCGAAGGCTCCCAGAAGGGGATGCTGGTCTACAGCGACCGGCAGAACGTCTCCTCCGACCTCATCGGCGTACCGGCCGCCGTGGTCATCGAGGGGCATGAGAGCCACACCCGCACCGGCTTCATCAACCTGCCGCCCGAGACCCTCGCCAGCGTCGGTCTCCCGGCGGACGCCGAGGTGCAGATCCCGGTCACCCACGCCAAGCTGTTCGGCTGGTACGACAACGAATACGGCAGCTACGTGAACTGCCTGGGCGAGTTGACCGAATACCTGGTCAGGAACATGGGGTAAGACCCGAGAGTTTACCTGGCACATAACTGTAGACACAAAAACGCCGTGAATCCTTGCAGGAACAAGGGGCACGGCGTTTTTTACATCGGCGAACAGACCATAAGGCCCAGAGCCTTCTATATCGTTACTGGGCAGTTCAATACCTGGGGTACACAATGACCGGAGTATCAAAACAGTTGAAAATACCTGTGCCAACGGTGAGTATTGCCGTCCAAAAAGGAAAAAGGTCATTCGAGATGAGGGCTTGCTATTGAAAGACCATTTGAATGTAAATATATAAAGGGCGTCCCCTTATCCCTTCATGGGACGTGCTCGTTTGTAGAAAGCGGGCTGGTATTATACCTGGATATTCCGAGGCAGGTACGGCCGAGTCGTAGAGGTAGGAGCACCTCGTAAGTGCTCGCCATAACAATATTAATTTTACTTTATCCCAGGATGGTGATAAGGTTTTGTATTCTAAATTACTGGTAGTCCTTCAATCTGGAGACACTTGATGCAATCTGTATTGTTTGCTGGCAACACTGCAACAGTCCTTGTCGATAAAGCGCTTTACGATAAAGAAGCGGCAATAGCCGCTGCTTATCGCCTGAACGACAGATATTCGATAGAGTTGCGCGAGGATGGTCCCAACTACGTTGCCATCTTTACTGCAAGGGAAGGGCAGCATTTGGACGCGACAGTAATGGAAGCAGACATGATGTCATTCTTCAACGACCTCCTTGATGAGCAGCTTCGGATAAAGCTTGAGCAGAAGTCTGGCAAAATCCGTGAACTTATCGTGCAACATGCCTTCTCTCCCATCGACCTCAAAAAGGAACTGGAGTCATAATGTCTGCACAAGCGCCATATACGCTTCTGCCATTCCAGTTTGGCCGCTTACGGGGGGAAGAGTACCTACTTGTCAATGAAGCCGGTGAATACCACTTCATGACTCGAAACAGCCTTGAGAGCCTTGTTGATGGAACCTTGCCAGCCGAAAACAGCCATTTCGACGAATTGCGGAGTAAGCAATTTCTTGTTACTCGCGATTTGGCCGGAACACTGGACATGGTGGCCACCCGTTACCGGACCCGCAAGCATTTCATTATCAATTCTGTTTCCTTGCATATGATGGTCCTTACGGTGCGTTGCAACCAAGATTGTCAATACTGCCAAGTAAGCGCGGAAAGTGATGAAGCCAACCAGTATGACATGGCTCCAGAGGTAGCCGAAAAATCCGTTGAAGTGGCGTTCATGTCACCCAGCCCATTCGTCAAAATCGAATTCCAGGGTGGCGAACCAACCCTCAATTGGGATGCGCTCACCCGTGCCGTTCATAAAGCGGAGGAGCTCAACAAGTCAAAGAAGAAAGTGCTTGAATTCGTTCTATGCACCAACCTCACAGGTGTCACTACGGAGAAGCTGGAATTCTTACGTGACCATGGTGTATGCATCTCCACCTCCCTTGATGGGCCGCAACCTTTGCATGACAAGAATCGCTTGCTCAGAAAGGGCGGCGGTACCTATGACATGTTTATTGCCAATCTCCAGAAAGCTAGAGACATCTGTGGCGATAGGCAGGTTTCGGCATTGATGACAACCACGGTGGATAACATCAACCACCTGAAAGAAGTAGTCGAGGAATACATACGTCTGGGTTTCCCGGGGATCTTTATCCGTAGCTTGAACCCATACGGACTGGCTGCGGAGAACGCCCAAGATTTGGGCTATCCCATGGAGTCTTTCACCAAGAGATATGAAGAGACCCTCGACTATATCGTTGAGCTAAACCTCAAAGGGAAGCCCTTTACCGAATATTTTGCTACCATCCTGCTCTCACGAATTCTGACACCTTTTTCGACCGGTTTTGTTGATTTGCAGTCTCCCTCAGGTGCCGGGATATCCAGCGTCATCTACGATTACAATGGGGACGTCTATCCCGCAGACGAAGCACGCATGCTGTCCCGGATGGGCGACAAGCGCTTCCTGATGGGCAATGTCTTTACCGACAGCTATAAGGATATCTTCGGCGGACCAGTGCTGCGGGAAATCGTGGCGAAATCGATTGTCGAGATAATGCCTGGCTGCGCCTCCTGCGTTTACCGCACCTACTGCGGCGCAGACCCGATACGGAATTACCTTGAGACCGGCGATGTCATGGGCAGGAGACCCGGGAGTACCTTCTGCAAGAAGAACATGGCCATCTTCGAAAGTCTGTTCAGGAAATTGCGAGACGCCGATGATGATGTAATGGATGTGTTCTGGTCGTGGGTGACTCGAAGGTCTTTGCAGGAGGTTCGTCGTGAAGGTCTATAAGGGTAAGAGCTCACACGTCGATTCGCCCGTTCTCGGTGCCGTCTGCGTTTCTCAAGCGACACTGAAGCGCTCGGGAAAGGTGCTTGTTTCCGAACAAGGCTCCAACCTTCCTTTCGGGTTTAAGGGTGTGGTAGCCGGTGAGTCTGCCAAAGTCGCTGGCGCGACGCCTACGGTAAGACTCAGGAGCAACGACCTCGGCAAACTGGTCGAAGGTGACTTGGTGGTTCTTTCTCCCGACGGGTGTGTCTCAGTAGTCTGGGACATGGCATCGGAGAACAACGGCATCCTCCCTACTCCCAGCTGCGATTGCCGCTGTATCATGTGCCCCCAGCCTCCCCAGCGCCACCACGAGGATACCTATAGGATCGCCTGCGAGACCGTGGAGGCTCTCAGCCCGGAACAGGTCAAGCACCTCTGCGTGACCGGCGGCGAGCCAACCCTGCTCGGCGACAAATTCCTCGACCTGATGAGGAATATAAAGAAGCGCTTCAACCACGCTAGTATTCAGTTGTTGACAAACGGCAAGGGGTTTTCTGATTTTAATCTTGCCAGAGAATTCGCAGCAATAGGGTTTTCTAATATCGTGACCTGCGTTTCCCTCCATTCCGATATTGAGGAATTTAACGATGAAATTGCCGGTGTCCGGGGAAGCTTCCATAAGACGGTACAGGGCTTATACAACTTGGCGAGGATGAGGCAGCGGGTCGAAATCCGGCATGTCATAAACAGACTTAATGCTCATCGGATAGAGCCATTTGCTCACTTCGTCTACCGCAACTTTCCATTTGCTTACCATGTTGCTTTTATGGGGATGGAGATAACGGGATTGGCGCGAGAAAACTATAACATGGTGTGGGTTGACCCCTATAACTACCGATTCGAGCTTAACAAAGCTGTAAAGGTGCTCCATCGGGCCGCTCTTGATGTGTCGGTTTACAACGTGCCGCTTTGCCTCCTGGAGAGGGAAACATGGCCCTTCGCTCGGCAGTCGATCTCGGACTGGAAAAACGATTACCTTGGTACTTGCGTAGACTGTTCCGTAAAAAATTGTTGTTGTGGCATTTTTACCACGTCAGGCGACAAAATGAGCCCGCATATCGAGACAATAAGGGAGTAATAAAAAAATTGCCGAGGATACTGTTGACAGCTATTAGGAGTGGGGATATAAAATAAACAATACTGTGGTTTAAGTTCCAAGGAGGTGCCAATGCGAAAGGGATTGAGCAAACTTACAAGTGCTTTGGCGGGCCTGATTGCCCTAGTAGGCATGAATGCCGGTAATGTGCAAGCGGCTTCCCCGCAAATTCCAACCGACAAGGCGCCCCTTGTTCTTGAACATGGTTCTGTCTTCCATGCGCCTGATGCCGGGTCGGTTCGTGGTGAATTGAACGATCACTCCTCACATTATTCTCACTCCTCACACAAGTCTCATTACTCGCACTACTCAAGCCGGTACTAAACCGACTGCCTCTCAGAATAATGGCCTTGAGACCGCATGGTTTGAGGGCCATGTTTGTTCCATAAAAGGAACCGTAATCCCCCCTGCTGAAACTGTTGTGATTCAATAGAAACGGACACCATGGTTCAACGGGCGAAAGCCCCGGCGATCCGGTCGAGTTCCGCAAAGGCGAGCCGATACCCCAAGACAGCCTGGAGTTCGTCCGCCTCCGCTTTTCTGACCGCGGCAACAGATTCGGCATGCCGGGCGCCCGTTGTGGTTCCGGCTTTCACCCGGTCGGCGCTCAGGCGTAAATTCTCCCTTTGCAGCATCAGCGCTTCCCCGGCAACATCCAGCATGGTCATGGTGCGCTCCAGCTTCCGGTACGCCTTGGTGATCTCAACCGTGATACGCTGTTCAATCCGTTTCTGGTTCTCCCGGGCCTGGGCCAGTTGCGACCTCCTCTGACCGACGACG
>JARKOR010000016.1 GCA_029975625.1 Nanosynbacter sp.
AATTTGCGTTGCGACATAATAAATGGTATTCGTGCTATATACGCCATATGAGATAACATTTGACACAAGCGGACGGGATATCGTGCCAGTTTCAACCACGAGACGCCGCACATCGCCGTTATCTTGTAGGATATAAACCTCACCGTCTTTTGCGGGACGAATATCCTTTATTGCCAGATTTGTCAGGGTAGATATATTGATGACTTTTTCAGAATTTTCACGGTCAATCCAAAGCCATTCGCTCCCGCTCACCGCGCCGGCATAGCTGTGCTTAAGGAGAACATGTCGGCTCGATACATCCCATCGTACTACTGAAAATTCATGCGACACCTCTTGGCCTTCTTCAAAACCAGTCAGGTTTGCCGTATCAAGCGGATATGTAGTAACTTTAGGCGATTTGCTATCGCGTACATCTATAAGAACCTCCTCGAAACCCGTCTCGGTCGAACGCATACCGAATATATACCGACTATCCGGGGAGTTTTTCGCATCCTTCAATGCTCCTAGGTTATCCGTATTTGTAATCTGTTTTTCAGTCGGAACGAGACGGACATAGCTTAGCCAAGTCACTGTGCCAGCCTCGATCTTTAGAGTCTTCTGCCAATCATGGTAGCCCTCTAAACTCATAGAGAACTGTCGTTCGCCTGGCAAAACCATATTCTTCGTCTTGGTCAGTTCATATTTTTTCCCGTCAACCTGCACTCGCGCCCCTCGAGGAAACGAGTCATATTGAATCAAACCTGTCCGTTCTACGCTGCGCGTCAAAAAATTGAACTGGTACCCCAATATCCGGTAGGTTAATAGTACCAGTAGCGTCAACATCGTAACGGTCATGAGCGCGTATACAAAAATTCTCCGCGCCAGTTCTTTTTTCCGAGATTGTCGTTCGTGCATATATAACATTATTGTAACATCGACAAGCAAAATAGAGAAACGATAGTTTAAACTCACAAGAGATTCGTAAACGAAGTGCTTGTCAAACCACCAACACTTATTGTATATTTGTAGTATAAGCACAATAACGCGGAGGGGTTCGCGGATACGAAGGGGAATCGGGTGAAAACAACAGAGTACGTTACAATTAATAATCGGGCTTACGACCCCATCACAGGTCTACCAGTTGACGGCGTCGCGCCAATCACGCATGAGGAGGCAATATTTCCAACGGAAGAAGAGGTCGCCGTGAAGAGCCGCGGCATTGCCGTGCCAAGCGTACATATATCCACACAGAGGTCCATGACATTAAACCGTAGATATGTTAAGCACCCTGATGCGACAGCCTCGCCGAACGCCCCAACCCTGCACGTACGCAACTACTCGCCGATAACAGCTCAACAACTCAATACCAAAAGAGTCGCCCCCGTTACAAAGTTCAAGACCACAGTCAAGGCCGCCGAACCAACAAACTCGACGATTCGCCCCGCCCAGACGCACCCTGTAGTTCAACGTGCCGCAAACACCCCGCGCGACCTTTCTTCGCCCCAGCAACGACGACGGGTGAACGTACAAAAAAGAGACATCCAGGCAAAATTAGCGCAACCGCAACATAACACGGCAGTGCCAAAACCAGCTCACATCCTGAAGAACGAGGCCATTGCTGAGGCTATGAGCCGAGAAGTCGCATCGCAGAAGAAGCCGCGGCTTAAGAAACAGCGGCGAACTAATCCCTTTGCTCGCTTTATCTCTATTACCGTGCCAAGTCTCGCCGTTATTCTCCTTGCGGGCTACTTTACCTATCTCAGCATGCCAAACCTATCCATCAAAATGGCGGCGGTTCAGTCCGGCGTTGACGCGAAATATCCCGGATACCGACCAGATGGATACGCTCTGAGCGGACCTATTTCGTTCCGTGATGGCGAAGTTAGCATGCGCTTTGCTTACGCCGCCGACAGTGGACATGATTTTACGATTACTCAGCAGCGAAGCAACTGGAATTCAGCAACGCTCAAACAAATGTTCAGTGATACCCCAGAGAATGTCACCACAACAACTATTGACGGTCTAACCATTTACTCCCAGGACGGAAAAGCCGCCTGGGTAAATAGCGGTATACTTTATACGATAGACGGTCAAGCAAACCTTTCGAATAGCCAAATTCAGCGTATGGCTACAAGCATGTAGCCCCATATATCTACATTATAGCAGACTTTTACAGCTTTGTCAATATGTAGTACAATAGGTACTGTTATGACTTCAGTTCGCACTCGTTTTGCGCCCAGTCCAACGGGCTTCCTTCACGTCGGTGGTATCCGCACGGCACTATTTGCTTTTTTGGTAGCCAAGCAAGCTAAAGGAACGTTTGTTTTGAGGTTTGAGGATACCGATAAAAAGCGCGAGGTGCCCGGAAGCGCCGAGCATCTCATCTCGAGCTTAAAAGCAATTGGGATTGAATACGACGAAGGACCCGATGTCGGAGGTCCCTTTGGTCCGTACATTCAGAGCCAACGCCTCGACCATTACCAGGCATGGGCAGAGAGACTTATTGAACAGGGAAGGGCATACGCCGACCCATATACGTCCGAGGAGATGCAATCTTTTCGAGACGAAGCGGCTGCCCAGAAACGTGCATTTCGATATCGCGACTACCGCCCAGAGCGCCCGCCAGTGTGGGATGGAACGCAGCCGCTACGCTTCCGTTCCGACCCAAAAAGCTATACGTATCATGACGAAGTTATGGGCGATATTACAACAAGCCCAGAGGTCGTTGATGATTTTATCCTCATCAAAAGCGATGGCTACCCAACCTATAATTTCGCCCACATCGTTGATGACGCGGAAATGCACATTAGCCACGTCATTCGCGGCCAAGAATTTATTTCGAGCATGCCAAACTATCTTGCGCTCTATGAAGCGCTAGGGCTGGAAAGACCAATTTTCGCCCATCTTCCTCATATCATGAATGAACAGGGCAATAAAAAACTTGGTAAACGCGACGGGGCTAAAGATGTTCTTGATTACATCCGCGACGGCTATTTGCCCGAAGCGATGATGAGTTTTATCGCGACTATGGGCTGGAATGACGGTACCGAGCAAGAGATTTTCACGAAACAAGAGTTAATTAATTCGTTCAGTCTTAACCGAGTCCAAAAATCCGGTGCTCGATTTGATGAAAAACGGCTTCTTTGGATGAACGGACAGTTCATTCGCGAGTTAAATCTCGACGAGTTAGCGGGACGCATAGAATACTTCTGGCCGGAATCAGCCAAAAAACATTCTGAAAACTACAAGAAAGAGGTCCTCAAACTCGCCCAAGACCGCCTGAAGACATTTAAAGATTTACCCGCGCTCACCAGTTATTTCTTCGAGGAGCCAATACCAGACCTAAGCCTTATTACCGAGAACAAACAGCTTAGGAAATTGACGCCCGCTGAAATAGTGGACATACTACAAACAAGCCGAGACGCCCTTATGCAAAGCGACTGGACCGCAGAGGCTATTCAGGAAACACTCAATCAACTTCTTGAGCAAACTGGCCAGAAACCCGGCACTCTCTTCAGTCTCGTGCGCATTGCCACGACATGGGCGCCATTTAGTCCGCAACTCAACGACACGCTTCGTCTACTCGGGCAAGAGACCACTCTCGCACGACTTCAGCACGCTATTGAAATACAAATCTAGGGTTATCATGCTTATGTTTTGTGTTATACTATCTGTATGGACACAACACCTCCGGACATCGCCAAATCACGAGGCCAGAAGTTTGTCGCGTGGCTGAAGAAGCACTGGATTGCTCTGGCTATTATTGTCAGCGCGCTCATTGCAACCGCTGTCTTTTTATATCTCATTCAGCAAAAATACTCCACGCAACAAACCGTAGACGTTGCCACCTCTGCTCAGCCTAAAAAACCAGAACGTTATTTTTCGCTTCTTACCGGCAAAGAGCTTGGTGATGCCGAGTCAAAGAAACTACCCGTTACTGCCGTTATGATTGAAAACTCTCCCGAGGCGCGCCCTCAGTCTGGCCTAAAAAAAGCCGGCGTTGTTTATGAGGCGGTTGCCGAAGGTGGAATTACGAGGTTTCTTGCTCTTTACCAACACAACAAACCGGAACTTATCGGACCTGTTCGCAGTCTCAGGCTGTATTATCTTGAATGGGCTAGTGCCTATCAGGCCTCGGTAGCCCACGTTGGCGGTAGCTATAATGCCCTCGAGTCGGTACGGAGCGATTCTCAGCGCGACTTAGATCAATTCTTCAACCCCGATACCTATTGGCGTTCTTCCGACCGCTACGCCCCGCACAACGTCTACACCAGCGGCGCCAAGCTTGATGAACTTAACCAGGCAAAGGGCTATAACGAATCAGTTTTCACTAGTTTTAAGCGCGCCGACGGCAAACCGTCCGAAGAACCAAACGCCTCCACTATCTATGTGAATTTTAGCAGCGCCCTCTTCAATACGGGATATGCGTATCATAAAGAATCAAACACCTATCTCCGTTCTCTTGGCGGCGAGGCACATAACGACAGAGAAGAAGGACAACTTGCGCCCGACGTTCTTGTTGTTATGAAGGTAGAGACTCAGTCGCGCGGCGGTACCGACGGCTATCAAGACCTTGTAACAACCGGTAGCGGACAAGCCTACGTGTTCCAAAATGGAACTGTTAGCGAAGTAACGTGGCGAAAAGATAGCGCAAACGAGCCCCTACAGCTCCTAGACGGAGAGGGAACTCCCGTTACCCTAAACCGAGGACAAACATGGATAGCAGCTATTACCAGCACGGGGAGTGTTTCGTGGCAATAAAACGCAGCCACAGCAGCAGTATTAACAGCTTCCGGCAGTATCATCGCGCCAAGGTCGCCTCATTTATCATCGTTTCTCAGGTTGCCACGACTATCGGCATAGGCGGTGTTTTACTTTTAACCGGGATAACAGACTACCTGAGTCCTTATTTCTGGCTAATAATCGTCCTTCTCTTTTGTTTTGGTATTTCGACGCTTATCGTCCTGCTTCCAATTGTGACTGCGCCAATCGATGACGTCCTGGCGGCACTTGCCCACAAAATAGGCGAGCCGACAAAACTTGTACCCCCTAACCCAAACGCC
>JARKOR010000020.1 GCA_029975625.1 Nanosynbacter sp.
AGACCGCGTCGGCATGACCGTCAAAGGTTTCGACGTGCCTCATGCTCACATCCACCTCGTCCCTATCAATCGTGGCGATGGCGTCAGCCTCGACCAGAACGACCTACCAATCACCCCAAATGACGAACTCACAGTCGTCGCAGCGAAATATCGGATGCAGTAGCCATTAAGCACAAAAAAACAATACCGGCTCAAGGTCGGTATTTTTATAGTTTGGTATATTTCTGGCCAAATTATAAAAATACAATGCCTAATAAGCTAAGGGCCTATTGATTTTCACTGCTAACCTTATCAAGTTCTTGCTTCTTCCAATCAACAAAACCATACAATAACTTCAATGCCATGGGCCCAGCCCCGGTCCGATGACCACAACACTTGTGATCACCATATAAAGGGTATCCCAAAAAAGCAGAGTTCATCTTTTTATGGTCTGTCCCATACTTGTTACGATATCCCTCCACGACTCCGACGATACTGTCAAAAGTAAACTCTGTTGGAAGCACCTGACCATCAGTCCCAGACGATAGTTCTCTCCCTAATGTGGGTCTTGTGTGTCCACCCGATTCAAGATATGGAAGATAAGACTCCCAATTATAATGAGTCTGCTCATCATACAACCCTATCGCACCAGAATCCCAACTTTCGTATGCTAAATTTAAACGATACGAGCTGCAAAGCAACCCCCAAAGCTGTCCAGCAAGTTTGTGTTGTTGTTGCACACTATTAGATATAGCGACTTTCGCCAGTCTGGCATATTCATAGAAATCCTCTTTACTCACCATAACACCAGGATAGAATTCTCTACCAACTTCTAATTCAGCGCTAAAAGGCTTTGGGTCGTTGAGTTGTCGCCGTAGTGAGTAAATGTATCTACGACCTGCTTCCATTCCCGCCTCGCCGGCTTCGGATAAGTAGTTTTTATGCTCGTCTTGAAGACCATACCCGAGTGCAGTGGCAGCAAGCTCATGATACGGATGTTTGGCATACGCCATCTCTTCAGCAAGTTCACGGCTTTCGATACTATTTTTTCTAGGAGCGTGATTGATGATATTGTGTTCGCTCACCATGGTGGTGCCCTTTCATTGTTACTAAGGTAATTGCAAACATACTAGCATATTTTGCTAGTTCTGTCAATTTTTCAGCCTGTTTCAACCGAGCCACTACCAGAAAATCCCTTTTCAATATTCTAAAAATCTTGGCGGAGAGAGGGGGATTCGAACCCCCGAAGACCAATGGCCTTACCGCTTTTCGAGAGCGGCCAGTTCAACCACTCCTGCATCTCTCCATGCAACTTCCCTATTTTACCAGTATTCCCCAAGAGTTTCCAGAGGCGCTGCCCCAGCCCCAAAGTCACCCGCGGAATGGAGGGTTTTGAGATTCAAATGAAATATACTTGACAAATAACAAAGCTTGTGCTAGTATTGAATATGTAACGTGTAAAAACGTAAAAATATAAACAAGGATTCAATATAAAACATGAACTTCACTAATTTACTACTTGCACAGGCTATTACCCTTGTCGGTCTTGTTACGGCATGTAGCGTTGTCCTTCATGATACGAACGTCGATAAGGCGTTTTCCTCAGCTTTTCATAAAGCACAAACTGGCGATTTTGCAAGTGATGCTCCAATGCGCCCATCATCAAACCCCCACACCCATGCCGAGCACCTTTCGGTCGTGAGGGATAACCAATCAACCCCTAGAGCGCTTCCCCGGGAACGTAATAAGCGTCACATGAGCGATAAGCGCCCTGCACGCGGCTACCACGGAGAAAATCTCTGCTTACCACTTGCGGGTGAATGGGCTGAGTAGCATATATACTTAGTCGAGTTGAATGACATCCAGCTCGCTCACAAGCCGTGAGATGAGCTTCTCCGTCTCAACCAACTCGTTCTTTGTCTCTTCGACAAGCTTTGCCGGCGCTTTTTCCACATAGGCCGGGTTATCCAATCGGGCTTGAAGATTACCCTGGCGTTGGCGCGCCTCGACAAGCCTTAATTCGAGGTTTGATTGATGCTGGTAAAGAGTCTCGCTATCAACGTCAAGCCACGCTTCCCTATTGGTTGCGGCGAGACGTAGTCCTTGAGGCTGGTCAATGTGCGTAATATTCTCAAGCCGCATCAGGTGCTTAATAACTGCCTGATTTTGCTCGATTGTACTGTCATTGCCATAAAACATGGAGTATTTTTTATTGCCTGGTAGCTCAGTAATTACCCAGCGACCCTCGCTCACCAATTCACGAATCCGCTCGAATTGCTCGGCGGAAATTTCATCGAACTCTTCCGGAGCTGGCCATTTCTCCGCCATGAGAATCCCCTTGGTGTAATTCAATGTCTGCCAAATCGTCTCCGTCACGAAAGGCGCGAATGGATGAGCTAACTGTAGACTCGTCGCCAACGACCATGACAGCAGAGGGCGATTTATCGCCGTTTTACTAGCTTCAATATACCAGTCCGCCAAATCATCCCACACCATGTGGTACACGACGTCTGCCGCCTCTGAGAAACGGTACTGGGCTAAGTTCTTCTCGATATCGACTGCCGCTTGATTGATTTGACGAATAATCCAGTGATCGGCCGGCGTTTGGGGATCTAGCGGCACAATAACATGGTTGTCGCCGATTTGCTCCTGTACGAAACGGGCGATATTCCATAGCTTATTACAGAAATTACGCCCCGCAATCACGGCTCCGCGATTGAATGCCTGACTTTGAGCTGGCGAGCGACCGGCAATAATACCAAGACGCAGCGCATCCGAACCATACTCCGCCACCATGTCCATCGGATTGATGACATTACCCTTGGACTTTGACATCTTTTGGTTGTGCTCATCGTTGACCATTCCATGTAAGTAAACCTCTTTGAATGGTACCTGCCCCGTCCGGTAAACGCTGAGCATAATCATGCGCGAAACCCATTGACGCAAGAGATCCATGCCTGTTTCCATGAGTGTATTCGGGAAGAATCGGCTGAGTTCCCCTTCGGTAAGATAGTCCGTTACCACATATGGCCACTGTCCGCTAGAGAACCATGTGTCAAAGGTATCCTCTTCACGAATATATGTTGTATTATTTACAACAATCGTTTTTTCCTCTACTCTTTCATCGTAAATCCAATCGTTGGAGTCATTTGCATTGCGGAATGCCGGAATTGGAATACCCCAAGGTATCTGACGGCTTATGTTCCAATCCTTCAACTGAGACAGATAGGCTTCAATCTCTTTCTGTTTCGTTGCCGGATGAAATACTATCTCCCCTGCCCTTAGCCTCTCAATTGCAGCGTCTGCCAGGCTCTTCACGCGGATGAACCACTGGTCCTTGAGCATCGGCTCAATTACCTGGCCGCATTTATAGCAATGGCCTACTGAGTGTTCAATTTCTTCCTCTCCGCGACGCAATTCGGCGGCCTGAAGCGCTGCCAATACGCGTTTTCGAGCCTCCTCAGTGGTCAGGCCCATAAATTGAGGGGGGACGTTAATCATCGTACCGTCCGTATCGATGACCTGAATTCGGTCCAGATTGTGACGCTCAGCCACCTCAAAGTCGTTTGGATCGTGCGCAGGAGTAATTTTCACCGCCCCTGTTCCGTAGTTCATATCGACATACTCGTCGGCGATAATAGGAATCTCTTTGTCGAGAATAGGCAGCAAAATGCGAGTACCGACCAAGTGCTTGTATCGTTCATCGTCCGGGTGGACCGCAACCGCGACATCACCAAAAATCGTTTCGGGGCGCGTTGTCGCGACAATAACTTCCCCAATGCTATCGAGGGTTGGGTAGGCAATTTTCCACAATTTACTTTTTTCGGTCTTGTGGACAACCTCAATATCAGAAAAGCTCGTTTGGTGTTGCGTACAAAAATTAACGATGCGTTCGCCCCTGTAAATTAGCTCGTCATCCCACATCTTCTTAAAGGTATCATAAACAACCCGAATAACTTTCTCGTCGAGCGCGAACGTACTATGCCGCCATGACGCGCTCGTACCAAGTGCCCGTAACTGTAGCTCCATGTTACCCCTTTGACGAGCAACGAAATCCCAAACCTGGCCATATAACTGTTCACGTGAAAAATCAAATCGGCTCTTCCCTGCCTTGATGAGCTCGCGCTCGTACACCACCCACGTCTCAAAGCCCGCATGATCCGCACCGGGGATAAAGACTGTATCTCTTCCCTTCATTCGATGATACCTCACAAGAATATCCTTGAGATTCATATCAAGCGCGTGTCCAATATGTAGGTTGCCGTTGGCATTGGGGGGCGGCATGATAACAGAGAATGGCTCGCCCTTCCCTGTCGGCTCAAACTTGCCGCTTGCCTCCCACATAGCGTAGATATCTGGCTCAAATTCGTTCGGCGTGTATTGTTTTGCTAGTTTCATGATAATATCCTAATTTTTCACGTGAAAAGTTGGCATGAGAGTAACAATGATCGTCTGCCTCCTAAACGACCTCGTTATTTTTTGCACCTTCTCCACGTGTTTATGTTCACTTCATATTATAGCACAGTCACACAACAACGGGGTAGGGAATAAGCTTAAGACTGACCCTCATATGCCTTTTTGCGAGCACACTTTTCTCCTATACTGCCATCAAGGCAGTCTAGGAGAGCGTTCGGCTGTAATCGGTATAGACCGATTACACAGTCTCTTAAAAGGCATATGAGGGTCAGGAGCTAAAAATATCTCCGAACCGTCTGGTATATTCGATACAGCCAATACTCGACAGGTTGCAGGGGGATATCCCACGACCCGCCAAAAGTAACATCTTCGCCACCAAACGACCTCTTGAACTTCGTAAAGCCTGCCCACGGGTGATAGGGGCTACTGCCATCTGGAGCGATACCGTATAAGTCAAAATATGACAGGCCCTGGCGTTTCGCATCGACAATAGCTTCCGCCACAAGCGCTGCTCCCGCGTTCAACTTACGATATTCGGGCAGGGAACTTGCCGCCGCATGCGCATAGTAACGCGTCGTGTTGTCGTTGTACATCAACGCCGCCGCAATTGGTTTGTCCTGATACGTTGCATACCATAGCGTGGCTGCGCCGGTAGGGAAGAGGGACGTTGCTTGCGCCCAGAAGTAATTATCATCGTGCGGACGCATCCCCGTGCGCGCCGATACTTCACGTAATAGCTGGGTTAGCATATCAATCTTGAGCGGATCGGTCGATGACATCACCTTGACGCCTTTTTTCTGATAATTTCGATAGCAGTTTCGCACTGGCTGGGCCATGCGAGCAATGAGTTCGTCTTCGGGTATTTGCAGGTTAATAACACGTGAAAACTCCGGATTCAAACTCTGGTACGTTACTCTGTGGCCACCATGCGCCTGAATATACTCGGCATACTCAGGTTCGGTAGGCTCGACCCGTACGAAAGTTACGTTATGGCGATGACCCAGTGCTATAAGCGACTCTATTGCCTCTTCAAATGAGCGGCGATTTTCCGCATACGGTCCATATGGACAATACAGTCGAGTGTTTTTCGTTCCTACCTCAAGGATAGCCAAATACTCCCAGCCTTTGCCGGATTGGCGAAAAGTCTTTCGTCACAGCTGTTTCTGAAAACTTTGCCATGCTTTTGACTGAATAAAATTCATCTCTATACCTTTGTTTTCTGTTGTAAATTAGACAACACATCTGCCGTTAGTTCCTCGGATCCTAGCCGATAGACTATGATTTCACCTTTTGCATCAAAGCCAACAATAGTAGACGGTGAGCGACAACTGAGATCGCCG
>JARKOR010000033.1 GCA_029975625.1 Nanosynbacter sp.
TCGACATGCTGTATAATAAAGATACGAATTAACCCGCGGATGGTGATAGATGTTGGTGGCTTTCTAGCTTCGACACCTGTTACTCTCTGCGAGAAAGAGAGGACAATACATGTCAATAATAAACCCTAATGGTAAAGAGATTTTTTCTGTTACCACGGAATTTTGCGGTAAACCGCTAAGTCTAGAAGTAAATCGAGTTGGTTTTCGCTCAACGGCGAGCGTACTGGCGCGCTATGGCGACACGGTGGTGCTTGGCACGGCGCAGGTTGGCTCGCGCCCAGTTCAGCTCGATTATTTTCCTTTGAGCATTGACTATGAAGAAAAATTTTATGCAGCGGGAAAGATCTCAGGCAGTCGTTTTATCAAGCGTGAGGGTCGGCCGAGTGATGAGGCGGTGCTGATTGGTCGTCTGATAGACCGCCCAATTCGTCCGCTATTTCCTAAAGGCTATCGTCAAGAGGTGCAGGTGGTGGCAAGCGTGCTATCAATGGATCCGAACTTCCGTCCTGATAGCGTGGCGATGATTGCGGCGAGCGCGGCATTGATGCTTACCGGCACGCCGTTTGACGGCCCGGTTTCGGGTATTCGCGTCGGTCGGGTGAACGGTGAATTTAAAGCATTTTTGACTCCTGAAGAACGTGCCGCGAGCGATCTTGACATTGTTGTAGCTGGTATTGAGAGTGGTGTCACTATGGTTGAAGCTGGGGCAAATGAGGTTTCGGAGGAGGTTATCGGCGAGGCTCTTGAATGGGCATTCAATGCGTATCAACCGGCGATTGCTTTGCAGCGCGAATTGGTTGAAAAGGTTCAGCCCGTTGCCCGTGAATACGAGCTGGTACTTCCGAACGAGGCCGTACAGGCCGAGGTTGATGGCTGGATTTCCGGAAAACTAGGCGAAAAACTTCGCGCGCCGTATCCAGAGCGCAATGAGATGGTGAACGAACTTCGCTGGGCGTTTCACGAGGCGTTTCGTGAAAAATTTGGGGAAGAGGAATATGATGCTTTGCATGACGAATATGACGAAGCCTTTACGATGGCGGTTCACAAGGACGTCCGCCGCGGTATCATTGAGGAGCAT
>JARKOR010000036.1 GCA_029975625.1 Nanosynbacter sp.
GGCGTTGGCGTTGCTAAGGGCGCGGACGTACAGGCTGCCGTTGCCAAGGCAACTGATGTCGCAAAGAAACACTTAGTCACAATTCCTCTCAATGGCGAAACAATTCCGCACGATAGCGAAGTAAAGTTTACCGGCGCGCACGTGCTTATTAAGCCAGCGGCACCTGGTACCGGTATTATCGCTGGTGGTGTCGTTCGTCAGATTATCGGTGTGACTGGTATCCGTAACATGCTTTCAAAGAGTCTTGGGTCGACGAACAAGGTGAATATCGCCTATGCGACCATTGAGGCTCTGCGCCAGCTCGTTCCACGCGATCAGTGGCTAAATGCGCCAAAGAAGAAAAAGGAGACGAAGTAATGAAGTACAACGAGCTCCAAGTATCAACGAATAAAGACAAGAAACGTGTCGGCCGAGGCATTTCCGGCGGGCAAGGCAAGACCGCTGGTCGTGGTACCAAAGGTCAAAAAGCTCGTACCGGCAAGAAGCTTCGTCCAATGTTCCAGGGTGGTCAACGAGCCCTCGCTCAGGCTATTCCAAAGAACCGCGGATTCAAATCTCTGCGTACTCCCGCTCAAGTGGTTTACGCAGATCACCTAAATGCGTTTGCGGGCAAAACGGTAGACAACTTCCTCTTGTTTGAGGAGGGATATATCGCAACACCTTTCCATACGGTGAAGGTAATTTCGCGCGGCGAATTGACGACAAAACTTGATCTTCGCGTTCAAGGCGCCTCAAAATCAGTTGTCGAGGCAATCCAAAAGGCTGGCGGTACCTTTGAAAAAGTACCAACGCCAATTCAAAAAAGCCAAAAAGACGCAGAAAACGAAACAAAATAGCGCCGCGAAAACAAAGCAAATGAGCACCTGGGCCAAAACTCAGGTGTTTTTGCCACCCAAATAAGATATTTTCTTGTTTTTGTCTAGAATTCGCACCCTCCTTGCTGTATACTTGATGTAAGTGATTCTAAACTCTGAGACTGAAAGGGAGTATGATATATGATGAGTTGGAAGACCATTTTCCGGTCATTAAAGAATAAAGATATGCAGAAGCGGCTGTTGATTGTTATAGGACTCATTGTGGTCTATCGCTTGCTCGCACACATTCCTGCACCGCTGGCCGAGCCGGTGAAGATGCAAGAAGCAATCGGCGCAGTATTAGGCCAAAGCGACCTAGGCGGATTTCTAAACCTGCTCTCAGGCGGGGCTTTGGCGAGCTTCTCGCTTGTGCTCGTTGGTCTAAGCCCGTTTATTACGGCGAGTATTATTACTCAGCTGCTCACAAAGGCTATTCCAAAGCTTGAGGAGCTTCACAAAGACGGCGAATCTGGCCGTCGCAAGATTCAGCAATGGACACGCCTCATTACCGTGCCGCTCGCTATCGTCCAGTCAATCGCTTTTATCTTCATTCTCCGCCAAACAGTGGTCGCGGCCGGAACAACCGCACTCGCCGATCCGACGATGTTGGAGTGGGTCGTGGCAGTAACGGCCATGTCGGCCGGCTCGATACTTCTGATGTGGCTTGGTGAGCTTATTACCGAACAGGGAATAGGTAACGGTATCTCGCTCCTCATTTTTGCCGGTATTATTAGCCAGCTTCCAAGCATGCTGCAAACAATTATTGCATCGCTTGCGGACACGTCGCTAGGCGGACTCAATGTATTCAACTGGTTTACCATCCCTGTTAACCCATTGGCGTTCTGGATATTCCTTGTTCTGGGAATTATTGCCCTGGCGGTTTTGTACTTCCTCGTGAAAGTCAACGAGGCCCAGCGTATTATTACTGTTAATTATGCCAAACGGGTACACGGCAACAGTAGTTATGGCGACGTGAAGAGCATCCTGCCCGTTAAGCTGATTGCCGCAGGTGTTATTCCTATCATCTTTGCGGTTGCGTTTTTGAGCTTGCCTCAGTTTATCGGCCAGGTTATCAAGGCGACAGGCAAAGAAAACATGCAAACGCTCGCTAACAACCTGATTACTTGGTTCCAAGCTCCAAACCCCGGTGCGTTTACCGGGAGTACTGCCGAAGCCTTTATCTATCCTGTACTCTACTTTATTCTTGTGATTGCCTTCACTTATTTCTACACGGGCATTGTCTTTAATTCGAACGAAATAGCGGAAAATTTGCAAAAACAGGGCGGGTTTATCGAAGGCGTACGTCCGGGGCTTCAAACTGAACAATACCTTAATCGAACAGTCAACCGCCTCGTGCTATTCGGCTCATTCGTCCTCGGTCTTGTGGCGGTACTACCGTTTATCGCGGAATACACGCTATATAACCTAACCGGTATTAGTGGTACAAAACTATCAATAGGCGGTACCGGTGTGCTGATTGTCGTCTCTGTTGGTCTTGAGACTCTGCGCCAGATTAATTCACGCGCGCTGATGGTCACCTACGACGAATATAAATAGACGGGCAACTTC
>JARKOR010000038.1 GCA_029975625.1 Nanosynbacter sp.
TGTTGATATGGTATAATATGGACATGGACCCTAATGATGAGCAATCCACTATGTCGCAGCCAGTTGCTTATGATGCTGAAGGGCGACCGCTTTATCATCACCCCGTACAGCCTGAAACTCCCGCCCCTGAACCAGTAAAACGGACGCAAGTGACGTCCAAGCCGAGTTCAATTGAGGGTCAAAATTTTAGCCCGCATCTAAGAACGCAGTATGCCAATGAACAAAGAGTTGTTCATGCAACGAGACCCCACGAGCCGACCCGCTATGAAATAAGCGACGAACTGCGGAGAAAGTCCGAGCGTTCAAGGGAGCGCTACCCGCGGCTAAATCTTAGCGAGGGCGAATACGTCATTCTAGATATTAAACGTCATCCAATTGGCATGATGGCAACCATTGGTATTTCGTTCGCGTTGCTCATAGCGGTGTTTGCGTTCTTGGCATTATATCCTACGTTATATGATTCATCCATGGGGATATTTATGCCTAATCCGTCGGTGGTATATGTCGTATGCTTGCTTATTTCTATTGCGTCAATTCTTGGAGGCTCGCTCGCGCTATGGGTGTATCTTCAGAACCAATTTTTCCTTACGAACGAGTGCGTTATCCAAGAAATTCAGGAAGGTCCGTTTTCGCGCCATGAACAGACAGTGAGCTTAGGGAGTATTGAGGACGCAAGTTATCGCCGGTCGGGAATTTTGCAGACGGCGCTGGACTACGGCACGATTCGCCTGAGCACGGAAGGTGAAGAAACAACCTATACCTTCCGTTATGTGTCAAACCCTCGACGACAGATTGCAATCTTGAACAATGCAATTGAGGATTTCAAAAATGGTCGACCAGTGGGCGATATAGACTAACTTTTGGCGCGATTCTCTTTGACGAAATCAGCTTCTTTGCTTAATGTGGCGCGAAGGGTATAGCCTGTACACTTGCCGTCGTTGCAATCGGTTGGCTCGTAGCGGTAGGCACTACCGGCGTCACCCAATTTGACGCCAGCGGGGTCTGTGAGAAGCTCTGCGTCCATGGTTGGTAACGTATCATCCGTAATATGCTCCGGGTAATAGCCATTTTTCGGATAAAAACCTTCCTCCAAACTGTAATATATCGCATTAATGGCGACTTTCTTTTGTTTATCCGTCTGCTGCGCAGACAGACTACTTAATTGAAAAAATAGCACCACGCCTGTTCCAATGAGGAGGGCAACGATAACGAGGAGTTCAATAACAGTGAAGCCTTGGCGTTTCATATCCTAATTATAGCAAATTTCCCGGATAAACGGTATAATTTATATATAACGAAGGGGGAGATATGGCGAAAGCAGACGATACGAGCAAAAAAGCGACCGCGACGACCGACAAAAAGACAGATGAAGGCAAGTTGAAGGCATTGGGACTCGCAATGGATCAGATTACTAAGCAGTTTGGTGATGGCGCAATCATGAAGCTGGGGGAGTTTCATCATGCGGATGTTGAAGTAATTCCGTCCGGGTCAATCAGCTTAGACATTGCGCTGGGCGGCGGTTATCCAAAGGGGCGCATCATCGAGATTTATGGACCGGAAAGCTCCGGTAAAACGACATTGACGCTACATGCTATCGCGGAAATCCAGAAACAGGGTGGAACCGCAGCTTTCGTCGATGCCGAGCATGCGCTTGATCCTGCATATGCGAAAAAGTTGGGTGTCGATATAGCCAATCTGTTAGTGTCACAGCCCGACAATGGCGAGCAGGCGCTAGAGATTACGGAAACGTTGGTACGTTCAAACGCAGTCGATTTGATTGTGGTTGACTCTGTGGCGGCATTGACGCCGCAGGCAGAAATCGAAGGAGATATGGGCGATTCGCACATGGGTCTTCAGGCTCGTCTGATGAGTCAGGCGTTGCGTAAACTTACGGGTATTATCAATAAATCGAAAGCGACCGTGATATTCATCAACCAGATTCGCATGAAAATTGGTGTGATGTTTGGCAATCCAGAAACGACCACTGGCGGCAATGCGCTCAAGTTTTATGCCTCCCAGCGTATTGATATTCGTCGAATTGGACAAATTAAGGTTGGCGACGATATTCTCGGCAACCGCACGAAAGTTAAAGTAGTGAAAAATAAGATTGCGCCGCCGTTTAAAACTGCCGAATTCGACATTATGTACAACGAAGGCATCTCGTATCTTGGTGATATTCTCGATTTGGCGGCACAACACGGCGTAGTTGAAAAATCTGGGGCTTTCTATAAGTACGACGGCGCGACCATCGGCCAAGGACGAGACAAAACCAAAGAATACCTAAGAGAGAATCCGAAAGTTCTCGCCGAAATTGACAAAAAAGTTCGTGATAAGGTGAAAGCTGAGGTGTAGACGCCGGGAATGATTCTCTGACGTCTAAACTGGATGGCCTATGCGGTCTTGTGA
>JARKOR010000042.1 GCA_029975625.1 Nanosynbacter sp.
TAGCCGTCGCCTCGCTTATCTTACGATTTTGGACGCCGCCTCACGCCTCCACAGTTTATACGGGGCTATATATTCTTTCTATGGGGTTGATTTCGTTCCTCGTTATCACTATGGGTAGCGACGGGTTACTCTTCTTGAGTCTTTGGGGTTTCTCGGCGATATTTTCTGCCTTTTTTGGCCGTCTCGCGCTTGTCTCGACTTCTGTTTTAGCCGCCGCTCAAATCATCTTGTCCTTACAGGGCGATACGGAACCCGTCGCAGCCACCCTTATTCCTATGGTTTGCTATAGCGCCATCCCTATTTTCGTCAGTGTTATCGTGTGGCGCCACGGCAGCCAGACCGACCGAGACACATCCATGACCGAGCTAGCCCATAAGCTCAGTACAACCGAAGGTAAGTCAGATGTTGTAATAAATACAATAGAAGACGGAGTTATGGCGATTAATGGCCAGGGCATGATTGACCTCATTAACCCTTCGGCTCAGACTCTGATTGGCTGGACGCAGGGCGATGCGCTGGGGTTGGATTGGCGTAGCGTCTTCAAGCTTGTCACCGCGGAAGGCAGGGAAGTGGGTGAGCTAGAAAACCCTATTGCGCAAGCGCTTGCCAACAATACGCCGACTCACAATGATACCTTTTTCTTGCTTACCAGCAGCGAAAAAAAGCGCCTCGTGTCTATTGTCAGCTCACCGGTCGGCAATACTGGTAGCGGGGTTATTGTTGTCTTTCGCGACATTACGAAAGAAAAGGCTGAAGAGCGCGAGCAAGCCGAATTTATTTCGACCGCCAGCCACGAAATGCGCACTCCCGTAGCCTCAATTGAAGGATATTTAGGGTTGGCGCTCAACCCCGCGACAGCGACGATTGACGAAAAGGCAAGAGATTTTATCAATAAAGCACACGCCTCCGCCGAACATCTTGGACGATTATTTCAAGATTTGCTCGATGTAAGCAAGGCTGAAGATGGCCGGCTCAAAAACGAACCGCGCGTTCTCGATGTCACGGAAACGACGGGGGATATTTTTGAAGGCCTAAGTCATCTAGCTGCAGCGAAACAGCTTCATTATATCTTCAAGCCAAATCCAAGCCTAGAGACTGACAGTGCGGAACGTCGATTGCAGCCGGTATTCTACGCCGATATTGACCCAAGCCATTTTCGCGAGGTCGTGGCCAATCTTATTGAAAATGCGATTAAATACACCCCTGAAGGCGATGTTGTCGTAGACGTGAAGGGCGACGACAAATCAGTAACGATCAGCGTTGCCGATTCCGGTATTGGCATTCCTGTCGAAGATATTCCTCATCTGTTTCAGAAGTTTTATCGCGTTGACAACTCCGACACGCGCGAAATTGGAGGTACCGGACTCGGGCTCTACCTTTGCCGCCGGCTTGCAGAGGCCATGGGCGGTAGTGTGCGGGTTGAAAGTGAATACAAAAAGGGAAGTACGTTCTTTCTTACGATTCCTCGTATCAGCCACGAGGAGGCAATGCGTAAATTGAGCGAGATGCCTGAAACAGCAGC
>JARKOR010000046.1 GCA_029975625.1 Nanosynbacter sp.
TCTCATCTCTTCTCTCTCCACGCAGTCACAATCATTAGTTCGTCTTCGTCAATGAATGTGACGACAACCACCATCTTGGGCGTTTCAACTCTGTACCGCCAACTCCCGTTCTCGTACTCGCCTTCTCTGACTTTCCCGCCACGCAGAATATTGATGCAGTCGCTGGTGTCCATCTCCCGTTCTTCCATGCGTTCTATGGCATGTGGTCGGGAGTAGGTAACATATCCATTTTTCAGGATATGATAGATTAGCTTTTTAGCTTCGTTCGGTTTCAACGGTCCAATCATAATATACACTTTCGACGGCAGATTTCAACACTAAAGTTGTGTTCAACACAACTCGACAAGTAAAGGGCACCAAGGGGACATTCTATAAATTCATAAATTTTCCCTGCTGCCGACACCTGTCTTCCGAAGGATGTCATCAAGGCGCAAGCCCTTCTTGGAAGTAAATCTTTCGCCACGTTTAATCGCGACACTAACTGCGGGTTGGGTCAAGCCAAGACGCTTGGCGATTGATGTCGCAGTAACCCCCAGCCCTCTGACAGCCCAGAAGCAGAAAAGATCCCTTGCCCGGACACGTTCGGGTTACTTCCCTGGCGCCTCGGCACAAATCGGTTCGACTTGGAGAACATCAGCAACCATCTTGGTTAATTTCTCCAGGTCGAGACCTTAATGTCTGTCCATTTCTTCATCAGCCGCAGCGAGGATTTGTTCAACGAAGCCGCTGTCGCCCAAAATCCGCTCATCGCTTTTCAGAAAGATTCCGGCAGTTCGTGCGGTTATCACCGCACTCCACCCATTATGGGCGTCCCACTGGGGTCACTCGTCTCCTCAGATAGAAATTGCAGATAATGGCGGCGATCCTCGTCTGAATGAAATACATCCATCGAACGGACACCCCGCTGCGTAATATGGTGAGGATAGCCGGGAGCAACTATTCGTGAAATGCGGGCCATGGTCGAATAATATTAGTTAAAATTTATAAAATTAAGCTTAAATTTGTATTATGTCCCCGAAATTTGGGAATTTGTGGGCTCCTTGTGAACCCGTATTTTGTGCCGCGCTTCCTTCGCTTCCAATGCTATGACAAGCATAGACAATAAACATCACAAGAAATTCTGGGCAAACAAATCTGTGCAAATACATGAAACTTTTATTTCCCAATTTTGTACATTGGCTTGAATGAATCAAGAATCGCGTCCCAGATTTGCAGCTTCTCGTCCAGGTTGCCGTCCGGCGAATCCATGGTGATGAGGATTTCCGGCCTCTCGCCGGAATTTTTTTCTCCTGCGTAACGCCATCCGAAATCCAATTCCGTTCCGTCTTTGCTAGTCATACGATCAACTTCCTCTTCACCCTTCAATCCGGCAATCTCTCTTTTGCGGGACCGGATTCTCTCAATATCGACGCCTGCCGCGTATCCGGTAGTAATCACGGCGGTAGTCCTGCCTATCAAGCCTTCATCCGGCGCTTCCTCTGTGTGGGTATCATTCATTTCGATTTTCAGCTTTAAATCAAGTGGACGGTAATAAAAACTGGCTTCGGTTTGCTCTTGTTCAAAAAAGGGAAGATTTATGGCTCCATATTTGGTGTAATACCAGTTTCCAGACGGAAGACTGGAAGGATTGTTTGGCGGGTATGTTCTATAGGCTTTGACAATGTCGATAACCCAATTAAGCATTTCCTCTTTTGCTTTTAAGTCGCCACGATATTTTAACCAAACACCAGTTTGTCCTTTATCCACAAGAATGTCCCAGTTACCTCTCCTTGCGCTTATATAGTTACCATAGTAAAAAACTCCTTCTGCAAAACTTTTAAAATTAGAAATTTTTCTGCTGTCTATTATTAATTTATCTACCCCATCCGGTTTTCGCAGTTTATGTATTTCTGACAGGTGGTTGTCCCATACTCTTTTGCCGGCTTGCTCACGGTTGGAATTTTGATGCCACAAGAATTCCTCGATATTACAACCACGAAATCTGTGTGACTGGCTTGTACGTTCGAACTCGATAGGCACTGATATTGAAAACCTTCCCATTGGGTATGTTCGCATGTTCGTTTTTATTCCCCCTTTTTTTATTGAGTAGATAGCTTCTTTTTCTTTGGTCTCACCGCTATGACAGGCTAAAAGGATTATGGAACAGCACGTCAAGGCCAGGAAAGACACCTGAAACCTTCGGTGATTTCTTGTCATTGCTTTGCCTCCTTCTTTACCCCGATCTCCTCGTCTATCCGTTTTTCAACGAGATGCCAGACACACTCGAAAACGATTTCCCGGGCTTTCGTCGTGGAGTAAATGTTCTGATGATCAATTTTGAAAAAGTCGTCCGGTTCATCTTTGCTTATTCTGATGGTTCTCGGATTTTTGACCGGCCCAACGCCAATCTGAAGCGCTTTCCCGGACGATTCCGGAACGGTGCCGTCTCCCATCCCGTCAGGCATTCCCATGGTAACAACGGCAACGGCGGCCTTTGTGTCTTCCAAAAGTGGACGTTCATACTTATCCACATAGGTCCGGAATGTCCCTTTGTTGACAAAACCCGGTTCATACTGATTATGAGGATGATGAGGCCGGTGCTCGCGCTCCTTCCGTGTAAAGACGATCTTATCCGCCGAATCCAGGTCGGTCCCGTAAAATTGGTAAGTATCAGGGTGAAACTGAGTCCGGAGTTTGTCGTGGAAGTTTTTAGCTTTTGTTAAGTAATCTTGATAGAATTGCCATGGTTTATTTGTTCCAGGTAGTTTTGACTGTTCTCCTCCCGGATCCAGCCAATCGGGATTAACCGCCCGATACGCTTCATCCTCAAGGAGATATATTTCCTTATACGGGTCGGCCTTCGGAAGCTTCACCTCTCCGTTCTTCGTGGCATAGCTGAGCCATTCCCGGTTGCCCTGGTTGTCCATGTAGTCTTTGGTAGGGAGCAGTTGCAGACCTCCCGGCATGTTCCCCATGAGCGAGGTGACCTCCTCGCCGTCCGTCCCGAGAATGACGGCAGCGATACGCCCCAGGATG
>JARKOR010000049.1 GCA_029975625.1 Nanosynbacter sp.
CCGCTCAATGTATATATCGGTAGCGAAAATCCCATCGGTAAGTCGTCCGGGGCAAGTTTGATTATTAGCCGGTTCCGTTCGCCCTACTCAAACGATAGTTACATCGGCGTACTTGGCCCAACCCGGCAGGATTATGCTCGGACTATGCGTCTTGTGCGCCATGCGGGAGCTATGCTTGAGGAGGTCTTATAGTGGCTGAATGGATAGGACATCTTTTGGGGCAGTTGCCCGCTTGGTTGTTTTGGCCGGCACTGATTAGTTTTATTGTCGTTACTGCTATTGCATGGTTATTATATGAGTTTATATTTACAGATAGTGTTATACCTACACTAAGAAGGAGAAAACATGGCGAAAAGTAAGAAACAGACAGAATTAGAGCAGCAAGTTGGCGAACTGACGCAGGATCTTCAGCGAACGCGGGCAGATTTTGAGAACTATCGGAAGCGTGTCGAGACGGAGAAAGAGCAGGCGAAAGAATCGGGGAAGAACCAGACAATCGTCAAGTTGCTGAGCATTGTCGATAGTATTGAGCGGGCGGTCTCTCACGTTCCGGAAGACCTGAAAGAGAATTCTTGGACTGACGGGGTAGTGAAAATGGCCAAAAATCTTGATAAGATGCTTAGCGACCTTGGACTCACGAAAATCCAAATAACTCCTGGCAAGACACCGTTCGATCCAGAACTGCATAACGCCGTTCAGGCAGATGACACGGATGGCGACACAGAAGTCGTTGCCGAAGAGTTAATGACGGGCTATAAAAAGGACAATTTTGTTCTTCGTCCTGCCATGGTGAAGGTGACGCATATTCATTCTGATAAAAAAGATAAGTAATTGTTCTAAAAAGCCTGAATCTCAAAACCCTCCCCTCGGGTCCTGCCGCTCGGTCCGCCCCTAAAAATTTTTCTACTGAAAGTGAAAAATTTTCGGGCGCTGCCCCGCCTCACGTCACCCGCGGAATGGAGGGTTTTGAGATTTACATTAAAAAAGCATATAATAGTTAGCACTCTATTGACATGAGTGCTAACATTGCTATATACTGAGGGTATTGGCACTCATAGGCAAAGAGTGCTAGAATGGAATAAGAACCTAGATAATTAACTGAAAGGGGAAAAATAATGGGTACAATTATTGGAATTGACCTTGGTACAACCAACAGTGCTTTTGCATATATGCTAGCTGGTAAGCCGGAGGTTATTACAAATGCTGAAGGAAATCGCACGACGCC
>JARKOR010000060.1 GCA_029975625.1 Nanosynbacter sp.
TTGCGGCGAGAGGTTTTTGCTCGTTCTTGGATGTTTGTATAGGCGGCAACCGAAATTGCAGCGAGGATTGCGATAACGACAATGACGATGAGTAATTCTACTATGGTGAAACCTTGAGCTTTTTTATTCATGTATTCATAGTACCCCCCCCGAGGTTGGTGTCAAGAGAAATGGTACTAAGTCGCAAAACACACCAGATGTAGCGTGGGTACGCTATATCTGTTGTACGTAAGCTATGTGGTGTTTTACTGGTCGTGCCAGCGATCAATTGCCTTGGCGATGATTTGTTTCGCCTCATCGACACCCTCAAAGCCATCCACTACGGTACTACCTGGCTTTTTTAGGTCTTTATAGTGATTGAAATGAAATTCAATTTGTCGAATGAGCTGCGCTGGAAGATCTTCAAGCTTCTTAATAGCATTGCCCGTGTGCCGGTCATCGCTCGGTACTGCGATGATTTTGTCGTCGACTTCGCCATCATCAACAAATTTCATCACCCCAAGAACCGTTGCCTCTACCACAATACCCGTTGGTAGCGGATCGTCCGTAATGAGGAGTACATCCAGTTCGTCACCGTCCTCGTCGAGCGTCTGCGGAATAAAGCCGTAGTTGGTTGGTTTTGCGAATAGCTTCGGCTCGACGCGGTCTAGCCGCATAACGCCAATTTTGCGGTCCCACTCTATTTTGTGGCTTGACCCGGCGGGAATTTCTACAACCACATTGATTGTGCCGTTTTCGTGGTCGCCTGCGTCAAACACTTGATTAAAATCTGCCATTATTTTTCTCCTTTCATTATGATTCTCTCGCTAATGCATCCAAATATTCACGAATCTCAGCGGCAGCCGTCGCGCCCTCGCCCACTGCCGTTGCTATCTGCATGGTCGAGCCCGACCGGACATCGCCGCTGGCATACACGCCCTTAACTGATGTCTCCAGATGTTCGTTGGTTATAATGTGCCCTTGAGGATCGAGTTCGACGCCAGAGCCGCCGAGAAACTGCGTGTTCGGAATAAGCCCGATAAACACGAACAACCCATCGGCCGCCAACTCCGTTTGAACTCCGTCTTTCGTTGTTTTAATACCGGCAAATGCTCCGTCTTTAATAAGCACTTCGTCTGTCGTTGCCCCGATATGTACCGTAACCTTGCCTTCGTCGATGTACTTTTGCAGTTCCTTCTGCAAAACATCGCTCGCGCGCAGGCGGCTTCGAACCATTAGGTCGATATGCGAGGCATATCGCGTGAGGAACATTACTTCCTGCACCGCTGAATTACCGCCGCCGACAACGATGAGCGTCTTGTCTCGATAGAATGCGCCGTCGCATGTTGCACAGTAGTGGACGCCTCGGCCGTATAGCTCATCCTCGCCAGGGACACCGAGCTTTCGATGATTGCTGCCCGTTGCTAGCAGCACAGCCTTCGTCGTCACGGGCTTGCCGTCGATAACAACTTCAAGATAATCACCTTGGCGTTTCAAACTGGAGGCTTCGCCATATTCAATGCGCGCGCCAAAACGTTCGGCTTGCGCCTGTAGCTCGCTTGAAAGCTTCATGCCAGTGATACCCTCGGCGAACCCTGGGTAGTTATCGATTTGGTCGGTAATTGCCGCCATGCCACCCACAACACCCTTTTCGTACAGCACGGTCGGAATGTCTTCGCGCGTCGTATAAATCGCGGTCGCGAGTGCGCTTGGCCC
>JARKOR010000064.1 GCA_029975625.1 Nanosynbacter sp.
TGAGCGATAGTAGCCGGAAGAAGGCTCTCTTGCGAGCGCTTGAAGATATTTCTGTGAACAAGCCCGACCAGAAAAGGTCATCTGATGGAGGTGGATAGCTAGCCTCTTGCATTTGATTTTTTTTGGTTTTCCATGGGAAACTTGAATATATTTATGTCCATCTGAAGGCTATACAACTATCCATATCTGCGAAGACGTGGCCCAATTGAAACGTTGCGGGAATTTCGTAGCGATTTGTCCACGTAGTTGCCTATCCATGTCTGCGAAGACGTGGCCCAATTGAAACGCCGCTATCGATATTGCAACCTTAGTCATATTATTATCCTATCCATGTCTGAAAAGACGTGGCCCAATTGAAACCGCAAAACCTTGGCCTCGACGATATAGCCCATGTGGACCTATCCATGTCTGAGAAGACGTGGCCCAATTGCCATGCCCTTGGTCCGCCATGGCAGGATTATGCAGAGAATTGAATTATGAGTGTTCAATGGGAGCACTTGGGCCGGAAATCTATTATAGAATGATTGCCCATTAAAGGACAAGTGGTTCCGGGAGGTCATTTGGGCTTGAAACCGCCCAGTAATACGAAAACTCCTGTGAAGACATACGCACAATTAAAGAAATTATAAAGAGTATCGACGATCCGCGCTGAATCGGCGCATAGCGATAATAGATTAATAAAATTGATTAAATCTAAGAAACATTTGGCAGTCAGGTCGACCCGCGAAAAACGGCGTTATTTCGACAGCGGCGAAGACCTTAAAATGGCTGCCCTATCCATGTCTGAAAGGACGTGGCCCAATTGAAACTCGAATGATTCTTCCATCTCTTTCACCCCAGAGATCTATCCATGTCTGAAAGGACGTGGCCCAATTGAAACAATCTTGTCCGGGTTGTGCAACAATCCTACAGCGCGGACTATCCATGTCTGAAAGGACGTGGCCCAATTGAAACCCTGTTTCTGATTTTATTTTGTGCTTTCATTTAATCCCCTATCCATGTCTGAAGAGACGTGGCCCAATTGAAACACCTTAAGGGAGGCAAAATAAGCATCATCTAAATTTATCTATCCATGTCTGGAAGGATGTGGCTCAATTAAAAATTTGATTCCGCCATCGCAGATGATCCCTAATTTATATTTAGATGATCAATATGGTGGTGAGAAATTAAACCTTATTAATATCGTGCTACTACAAGAAGAGAATTGTATAAATAAAAATATTAAGTCATCAAGCCTTTCTTTTGCCTAGAGCCTTAAGATCTTCCCGCTTAACGTTTTTCTTTGTTTTAAAATAACCGAGCGTATTTTCTTGTTGTTCGTTTGCAAGAGTCCGCAATCTAATTGCTTCCTTTGATTGCTGCTGCATATTAACTATTTTTATTGTTCTATCTAATCGACTTGCTTGTGCTGATTTAGTGGTCGATATTGGGACCAAGGCATCTTTGGGGTAGATTTCATCCACTTTTTCTCCCAAAGAATTCCATCTATAATATCCATAATCTTCTATACTCAATAGTCGCCTGGAATTGTTCACCACATCTTTATTTTCTTTTAACCATTTATAGAAATCTGGATTGCGTCTTGGTCCTGAATGGTTTCCACCTAGACTATCCAATCCATTCCCAAAGGCCAAAAGGTCTCTAGCAGAAAGGACTTCTTGATCATTTATAGCTTTTCCATAATTTACATTTATAAAATGAATGAAATTATTTTCTTCATAACCCTGGAAAGCAAGACGTCGTTTAATAGCATCGATAGAAGGGAGGTGGCTGGTAATCATAGTTCCGTCAAAATCAATATAAAATGCGTTAATGCCAGTATCAAGTCCGATATAAAAATCTATTAATTTATTCATAAATAGGGGGGCGAGGACTGGTATATATCCTAAAATTTTCTTTTTATTATGAATCATTATCTTTTCGTAGCACTGCTGGAGATATCCCAAAAATTCATTAAAATTATCTAAATTTATATTTCGTGCAACCTTTGGAATACTGGGTATCGGTGTTATATCAGAGAATGAATATGCGGTATTAATCAAAGTATCCACCTCACTCTCAGTTGGATATCGATCAGGATCATTTTTATTATTAAATTGAGTAATACACATCTGAGAACAATTATATAATTTGGATCGATTTTTTCTAGCTTTTTCGTTCTTTTTCTTATTATAATTCTTGTCTTCTGCCATTAATTTCAAAGATATATCATCGAATTTGAAAAATACTTCGCCAATAGATGTGAGATCCTTTGGAAAAACGGTCTCCTTATAAAAATCACCTGCGTTAAGGGATTTTACAGGAGTTATTATTTTTGAAGAATTTATGTCAAACTCTAAACTTCGTAATTCCGTATCATTCGCCGAGACAAATTTTCGAATATTTAGTTCAGTATTCATTTGAGTAATTCCTCCAGGATGCTTTTTTTAATCCAGAATCCCGATTTTGTAAATGATTCATATATATCTTTACACTCTAGTTTGGATAAATCGGTTTTATTTTTCTCCCACAAAATTAATCCAACTGTACCCGTTAACTTGAGTCCTCTGCAACTTCCATCCGATTGAACAACGTTCCTTGCAGCGGTTTCATCAATTATACAATAGTGTCTATCGCCATTTCTCATCCTGCGAAGAGCACAGCATATTACGCTTATTTCCCCTTCATGAAGGCCAGGATATCTATTTAGCATCCTTTCATATTCCGATTGATCAAAATCGTTTAATATTTCAAATGAGTTATATTTTTTAAATATTTCAAACGTTTTCCTATTTTTTTTAATTTCATCAAATACAATGGAGGATATAGCAATTGAATATCCATTCTTCTTGCATATTTCCAATATTTTTGGAGACCTTATATCTTGGAGTATACAAATAACTGAAGATGCATCAAATATTTTCATTCGGATACGCCTTTAATTTATCTAGGAACTCTTCGATACATACCCCCGCTAGGGATGCCGCCTTAGCTAAGCTTATCTTGTCTTTCTTATATAATGCTATTATATTAGGTATTCGTTTCTTAATCACATCGCCGAGAATTAAAGACTCCCCAGTAAAATTATGATATGAGAAATAAACGAAGGCAAGTAATTCGTCTTTGCTAAGATCATTTAATAGGCTCTTAAAGTCGGCTATCGCCTCTTTATATTCAGATGGGACCATACAATCAATGATCTTTGCAGTATTTTTACCTTTTTCAGTTAGCGTATAGCTATCATTTAATTTTTCTACTAGATTATATGATATTAGGTTTTTTAGACTGATTTCCGCAGGTTCGCTATATGGTCCTAATAGACCTGGAATAAAATCAGATTTTTCTTTAATTTCTAAAATATAATTTGAAATCAAAAAAAACTCCTTTTGATAGAAAAGATTATCTCTAACAGGAGCATCGTTATTAGCATGAAGCAAGAGCAAAGCTACTTTATCTAAATCGCTCAAATACTCGATTAGCTCTCGCGAGTCTAAATCCATACTTATCAATCCAAATCAGGAGTTGGAACGCCCTTCTCGCCTCAATTCATCAATATAAACTTTGCGCTTCTTATATATAGATTTTATGTGTGCACAACGAGAATATTCCGTCAAATCTCAAAAATTGAAATTACAAAATATAAAATAATAATTATTAGAATTAATTATACATATCTCCCAATCGACTCTTTCCTCTGAGTTTCTTCAATAATTCCAATGCCTGCTATCTCGGCGGAGTCTTGCCCTTTAATGCCATTTTAGAGTTTATAGGACGCTGGTTTGGGCAGCTCAACAAGTGTTCAGCGTTGTTCAAACGCCCACCGGCATGCTTCAGATCGCTCTGCATCCTAGAAGACGCGCCAGAGGCTTCTGCCCATCGTCTTCCGTGTATCGTCTCGGCCAGCTTGAGACCACCTGCTCCATCCGCCAATATATTCGCCTGGATGACGCGGTCCATTTTGATGGCTACGCTATCAAGGATTTGGGGTGAGCTAATGGATGATGGAAATGAGCATTAATTAGTCACTGCGGCGGTTGATACTTATTCCTCAGCCAATCGTATATTTCGTCTGGAACTGGGCTGTTGTTACAGCGATGATGGAAAATTTCCGTTTGCAGCTCGCGTGTGGGGAATAGCATAGCATCTTCCCTCGTTACTGCATGAGCTTTTTGAGCATCCTCTCGCAGTTGTTCTAATACATTAGACAGGTAGGCTAGCCGCTCCATTACTCTATGGTGGTCGACCGATGTCTTAAACACCGCAAACATAATCGGAAGGACCAGTAGCATAGGGCCACTGAAATATTGAGTCACTGACCACTGTGCATTGAAACCAATGATGAGCAAGATGACAACCAAGATTGCGAGACCACTCCACAACAGTCCACGCCAGAATCCACCTAGCCCGGTGTTCCAGTACAAATTCTCTTGTTGGCATTCGAGACGCGCTTGAGGCAAAGCAGCCGTTTTAATCAATGGGCTATAGCCGTACCAATCCCTGAGTCTGTCCCACTCTTTAGTCTGATTCTTTCGGCGCTTGAACCGCTCAACTGCCCAGTCGATTTCGTGATTATCCGGTGGTTGGGTTAAGGCACGATTCCAGGGAAGCTGCAAAACCTCACAATCGAACACCTCCTGAATGCCCGCGGCCAGTATACGACGTTTTCGGATCACTGGCAATAGAAAGATCTCGGCCATGGCTACGATTGCAGCAAACAATGTGATCATGGCAGCGTACCCGCTGAAAGCGTTCAGCGCGCCTGAAACAAGCAAAGCGATTGTCGTTGCGACAATATACCATAAGTAGGTCCAATGTTTTTCCTCTGTGTAGAGCTGCCGCTGCGCAGCCAATAGACGAAGATTCTTTGGCTCATTCTGACGTTCAGATATGCCACTTGGTGTCATTGCCTGTATTAGTGTTGAACTCGAATTCCCGGTTGAGTTCATCATTTCTTCCCGTTCAATCATGGTTCACGCCTCGTGATGATGTCCCATCCCTCGGCTTTCTCTTGATACAGCCGGAAATCAATCGGTCGCTTGAGATCCCAGAGTGCCTCGGCAATGGTGCGCCCCTGTTGATGTGATCTGATGATTACGGGGGCGGAGGCAGGCATTTTGATTATAGCCATCTTTCTCTCGAACTCCGAATAACGGATCGGCTGTTTGAATTCATGCGCACGGTATTGAGGATACATGAAAAGCAGGTCTTCATGCGGCTGCCAACTAAGAATCCGCGCCAGCCAGGTCAGAGCTTTCTGGTCAATGAATTCTGCAATCCTATATTCTGCCAATGATTCCATATCCCAGTTCACTACAGATACGTCCCGCAGTTCTAGAGCCTCTGGAATGCCCAATCCAACGGGACGTAGGTTGGCTGATTTGATAGCGAACTCGATTGAGCCATAGCCGTAAGCTTTGGCGTATCCCAACTTATGACGGATGTGTTCACCGGGCTGTATGATGTTCTTCAGGAGCTGTAACAACGGTTGCGGTATACCATCAAGGTAGATGCGGAATCGTAGCGTCGTCTTTCCCGGTGCCATGCACTCAAGCCGCACGGGGTGAAACGTCCTCTGGTGGGACTTGTTCTCCGTGTAGATCCATTCGCCTTTTTTATGATCATACTTCTGTATGCATTTTGCTGGGTTCTGATGGAAATAGAACTTGCGTCCCCTAAATTTTTCTCCAACAAACTCGGCCACCGGAGCATGACCTGGCAAATTGCGTTCCCATACTCTCGCTGGCTCAAAATACCACCAATTCGATGCAGAAGGCTTGGCACCGCCCATGAAAGCTCCACCTCCAATGTCAGGTGCCCACCAATCTTTCTTAAACGTGATAGCCTCCAGAGGAAGATAGGCGTCCTCCACCCACACTTTGCTCTTACGGGACTGCACTTCATATTCAGTTGGCTTGCCTTCGATGACTGTACCGAAAAGATATGTGGCAACATCTAGCTTATCGGAATTTGCTTTAGGTTTGAATGCAGGATCTATAGCAGGCGGTGAAATTCGTCGATTGCCCCTTTTTGGATCATAGCTTTCGAATGCGTTAAAACCAACATGGCGTTCCCCAAACTCTTTAGGATAACTAGCATTTGCCCGAGAAACCCAACCGGCAGTTAGCGCTTCAGTGAAAGCCCTTAAACAGCCCTTTATAGTCGAAGCAGGGATGCATGGGAGACCACTATGACGGAAAAAGGAGCTCTTGCGTTCGGTTGCGCCATCCTCGACTTGACCCATCACATGGACAGGGGTCAACGCTTTAATTTCTATCTCTAAATACCCGCTGAACTTCTCACCCAGAGCGTCGAATTGCTCCTCTTTGCGCAAGATGGGTGCTGAAGGGAATGGCACGAAATCAAACGGATTAGGGTTGTGAGACATCGGCGCAACCTCCCGTAAAATCTTTCAGATAATTTGCAAATCTTGGCAGCGTTTCAGGCGGTACTGCATATCGCATCCATATCCCCGCCAGGATGTCATTGCTGCGAATGCTTTCTGCTTCCTCTCGGAGGAATGAATGGCCTTTAAGCTTCGGTGCATTATACCGACTCCAAAGCTCGTAAGCTTGATTCTGCACTTCCATTCTCCCACGCCCGATGCTGGAAAGCGCTCCAATGCGCAACATTCCATCATTAAGTTCACGTACCCACAGACCTACTAGTCCCAAGTCACAATCAAGCGGGTTGATAATTCGCAGATGTACTTTGATTGTCTCCCCACTTCTAACCTCCAGAAAGTGATGCAATCCCCCTGCGAGTGAAGCATGTGTTATGTGATCCAGTGGATTACGTACTGCCATCTCGCGGCGAACATTCTCTGGCCCATCGGCGGTCGTCATGCTGACACCACTTACATCCACCGGCCGCAATCCAGTCCCTGCAAACCTCTCAGTCTCTATATGCAGGCGGCCAGCGTTACTCGGCATATCTGCCTCACTTTCATCCGCAGCTAGACCGAATAAAGAGGCAATCAATTCGCATCCAGTATTGCGTTTCTCTAAACCTTTTTGCAGGCAGATCTTATGGTCAGCTATGCCGTCAGCATCATCCTTGGGCGGTTGGCTCAGAGCTGGATATAGCGTAGGATGAATCAAATGGCGTATGCTCCATGATCGCAAAGCACCACGGATGCTGCTGGGAGGCACAAAATGGTAGCTGTCTACATGCGTGCCACGTATTTCATAGCCATAATGCAGTGCAGCAACTTCAAATCCTTGCGAGTCCTTAGATTGCCATTTTAGCTGAAGATCATGGTACCGGGTCTTGGTCGATGCGCTGTCTCTGTAGGTGATTTGCTGACCATTACGGATGACCATTGGTGTCCTGCAAAGCAGCTCCCAGTCGGCCAGAAACACACTGTGCACACCACCTGCGAATAATTGATCGTTGTACACGCCTAACCTCCTATGGCTGCGATCAGCTTGTCTTTGACATCCTTGATCTTCTGCTCTTGTTCGGCTTCAGTGAGTTTTGGCAGCCCAAAAAAGCCCGCATGCTTCGTATCGGTGCTCTCTGCATGTAGTGTATTTCTGATCCACTCTTCCACTCCATCTTGTTCTAGCCGATAAATCGCCCCCATTTCGAATTCCATCCTACCATAGCCACGTCCTCCGCGTGCTCCTACCTGGATAGGGTAAATCTGCGAGTTGAAGCCTTCTAGAGCCAGCAGCACAAGTCCAATCTCCTCATCAGATAGATTCTGCGCCACCAGATTCAGCTCAAATGTCACCCCAGGTGGAACTACATCGGCCTTATACAGCAGTTTATTCTTAGCTGTGCCGCGGGCTGGATCGATAGCCACAGACGTATCCACGTAGGTCAATCGCCTGCTATCCCAACCCAACAGTCTGTCGTTCATAGCTTCGAGATCGCCTGTGCAACAAGTTGCATCCCAGACCTCTACTTTGCCGGCGTTGACCGGAGTGCCAAACAGCAGCTCTAGATAGCTGAAATCATTCTGGGCTTGTAGGATCTGCTCAGTTTGGTCTTCTTCAAGTAGCTCAGCATAATTACGATCCACGGCCCATTGTGTGCCTATGCCCTCCATCACAGTGAGCAGCCAGTTGCGCAATACACCGCGCAGCGAGCTGCCTGGAATAAGCGGCTTGCAGCGGTGGTCGGTGATGATAGTGGAGATGTTGGGTATCTTCCCAACTTTCTCCATGAATTTATTCCTCTCATCCTCGCTACTAAACTCCATTGGTCGCTCTTCGCCTGTGCCAATATGCAGCGGCGACAGGGTTGTTAGCGTGCCGGTAATACGATATCGATTAGAAAAGGCGTCGCCTTTAAGTTGATTTGTCATTATCCACCTCGCGAGCTTGATAAGATTCGATGGGATGATCCCAATGCCAGTTAAGGTTCACAGCAATTTCCCCATATCCGTTCTCAGGGACAAACGGGCAGTTCTTCCAAATGGCACGGTTGTACTTCCCGTATTCATCGAGCGCCCATTTTGGCAATGGTAGGCCACCTGACAACCATCTGGTTAGGACTGCAATCGCTTTCTCCTCATCTACTGCCTGCAGCTTGAAGAGGCTGCCATCGAGCGTGAGATAATAGGGCCGATAACGATTGGGATGACCAGCTCGTTCTGCTGCACCCAGATATCGATGGTATAGGTATCCTCCCTCAAATCCCTGATGAGCAAAGAAATCAATCAGTTCCAATGAACCTTCGGATAGATCCTGCCAGTACTTAGCATATGCTTCATGCAGGTCCATACCAAGTGGCAACGATCGCACCTCGGCAGGATCAAGCATTATGGCACTGCTTTGCAGTGTCACCAGTACAAGCCCATCTTTAATGAGATCATGATTGTGAGCAGCTGGGGTGGCAAGACCATCATTCGCTGCCACAGTCACCGATCGGCCCAGTTTCCCTAGTCGGTGTAGGTGCAGATGCACAGCGGCTGCGAACTGCTGACGAGCAGCTGTCCGCTCTGAAGGTTCCAATATAGAATCGAAGTTTACGTTGCAGATCCACTCTATAGGCTGAGGCTGCTCTTCGTCAGTATGCGGTGCGTAGAACTGGTAGGTGAATAGCTGCCCTTCGGCAGTACGCTGTGAGACATCGTTGATCTCCGACCGGGTGACGAACAACTCTGCTGGTTTCGCCAAACCTATATACCGATCGAGCTTCTTGGCGTCACCTTGGTAGGCTGGGCTCTGGCAACCATCCACAAGAGGCACGGACTCTTTGGATAACGCAACATCGCTGATTGAGCCATTGTACTCCACCGCAGATAGTGGCAACCGGACTGGCCGAGGCCCGCCAGCAAGCACAGGCAGCGCATGGGTCACACGGATTGCTGAGAAGTTCCTGACTAATGCATCAAAACCAGGGAATTCAGTCGCACAGCTTGCATCCAGCGGCTTCGTCACGGGAAATACACCGTGAGCCTCATTCAGTGCCGCAGCCAGTGCGCCTTTGATCAGACCTCCCGATAGTTCTTGGCGGGAGGCAATATAATTGGTTCGTCTGCTTTTTATTCCTCCAGCCAGCAGAGGTTCATGCGCAGTGATCCTAAGGTGCAACGCGTTTGTTGTTCCGGCAAGCGCCGGATTTGCTGATGTGTTTTTTTTAGAGGGAGCACTTACCTGCACCGATTTCAGCCGACCGAACCCGACTCCTTTCTCTGCACCAACCGTTGCTAGCCACTGCAGGCCAAGTCGCACCAGACTCGCCAGTCGGGTAGCAGCACGCAGATCCGGTGCGCTAAAGGTCACCTCGCCATTGAAGCAGATTTCAGTCCCGCTCGGGAAGAGGTCCTCCACCTCACGCAATAGGTTCTGCTTTGCGGTCTGCGAAGCGCGGTTGATGGTTACGCGTGTGCGCGTCTCCTCATTGTCTGGGTCGATGCTGCTGACAAGGTCCCCAAAGCGGAATGTGGCAGGGAGGGGCTCATAACTGCCTTCATCGCTCTTCGTGCCAAACAGTCCTTTGAGATCGAATTGGTCCGCAGGATCAAAGAACGGCTCCAATTCCTCCAATGAAGATCGCAGTTTGCCCTTGAGGTGACTGCTCGGGATAACAAGTTGCTTCAAATGATCACGATATGCCGACTTGTCCACTCCATACCTATCAGGCCCGGTTGCAGCAGTTAGGAACGGTCCTAATACTATGAGACTTATCGCACAAGTATAACGTTGCATCATGCCTTCCACTCCTCTGCGAAATCCCAGAGATCGGCCAGGAGATACCATCCAGCATCATTATCCCTAGTTAGGGCATCAATCGCCGCAAGCACGGCATCCCGCTGTTCAGGGGCGACTGATTCGCATAAACGCTCACACAATTCGCTCTTTCTTGCACCGTAGCCTTGGCTGATAGCCTTGGCTATTTCAACTACGTGCCCTTTCGGTACAGCTGCGCGAATTATCTGAATATTAGTGCGCAGTTTCGACAAATCATTGGCGTACAGCAGCATCCCGCTGGTGTCATCCATGCGGTAATAGCGCTCAAGAAACTGTTCGAGAGAACCTCGGAGCATGTCAAAGGACTCTAGGACCAAGTACCGCGCTGCATTGCAGTATTTAGGATTCGACAACCATCCATGAGGTCGATCTCGATCCTCCTCAGTGAGACCAGCCAACGCGGGATCTAAAGCGAAAGCTGCCTCAAACTGATCGGAGATGTTCCTTCTAGTCATGCCCAAGAGTATGTTTGCCAGCCGGCGAATCTGTAGAATTGGCGCATTATGGTGGCAAAAGATCACAGCAGCCCGGTGGGTCATCGGCACATCTCCGTATCGTTCATCGCTGAATTTGAGTCTTGCAGCAATTCGGTAGAAGTGTTCGAGCACCTCCAGGCCTTTCCATGCAGGCACAATAAGCGTGAATTCATCACCGCCCCATAGCAGCAATTCAATACGCAGGCCTTCCTTGCCGTCGTCCATGACCCGGAAATCAGGATCAGTACGGGCACGTTTCAGAACATCGCTTAGAAACACATTCCGACAATCCTGGATAGTGTCATCGAACGCTGTGCGCTTTGTGTCAGTATCACAGACTGCGCTGCGAATGCGACCGAAGCTATTGCCATCAACCTGCATCAAAGCAATCTTGCCACTAAGGATGCCCTTATGATCATCAATTGCCAATTTGCCGAGATCCTTGGCGACAAGGTCATCCTCATAGGTTTGGCCGTCGAGCAATTGGCTGAAAAGGTGCTGCTTGATCTTGCGCCCCACCTTACGGCGGTGGTCCGCGGCTGCGCTAATCTTCGCTCCTGTCACACCAGGATCGACGTTGTAGGACACTACGCCTGGCCGCCAACCATCAAGATAACATTCCTGGTCTGTATTCTCGAATGGTGGTACAACTACAGTTGGCATTCGCCATTGTTGCCTGCGAACATCTGCATCTAAATGTTCAAGAACTAGCTTGAAGTTGTTGGGGATTTCTCTCTCAACAGCCACCAAGAATGTAGCATGACCTTGGGTAATGCTACGTAACGTTCTAAGAACATGCTGTACCATGACTCTCTTTTGAGCGGCCAAATCTCCAGGATCCTCATAGGAAAATATGCCCTTGCTCGCCGCAGTGGCGATGGATTTGAGAGCTGGGATAGCCGTCGGGAGGCTTTTAACCGCATCAAGCAGCATGAAACTTCCTCCACGGATAGTACTGATGTCGTACGTGTCACTAATAACATTATCGAGATTGAAGGCTTCGGCTTGAACGTAATATATAGGCATAGATGCTTACTCCTTCATTAACAACAATTCAGCTTTTTCGAGCCACTTTTCAAACGCAGGAATTATTTGCGGTATGATATCACCAACTTTTTTTCATATAATCTATCCTTCATCCCCATAACTCAACAAATCCCCCCATTCCAAAGTGGCTCTCCGCCCCCACAGCCACCGGCCCCTGCACCGCTTCCGCAAACTCGATCCTGAATCCGTACCCGGCTCCGTCCGCAGCCTGCTTTCCCGCTCTGCGCTCCCTGCGGCGTAGGAAGGCATGCCATGGCACTTCCCTCCCGCCTAGCATCGTGCCTTCGACCGGCTCCACCTTCAAAGGCCTGGGAAATCCCGCCTCCCCCAGCAAGCGTAGAAGATCGTGCTCAGGGCTCCCTTTCTGCAGCCCACTATCATCGTATTTAGGCACACCTGCTCGGGTCCTCTTTGCATGCCTTGTGGAAAGGAATGGCGTTCTAGAAACCCAGCTTCGGCTCTTCCCCAAAAGAGCGCAGCCTCTGAAGTCCTCCGGCCTGCCCAGCTTCTGCAGGGCCAGGTCCACCTCCAGCTCGCCCGGTCCCCAGATCCTGCCCAGGCTCTCCAGAGCCGCTTTCTCCTGCGGCCCGAAGCCCAGGCGGGCGTAGACTGTGATGTTGGTGATCTCTCCTCTCCCGTCCCTTTCCGGATCGCACTCGCAGAAGATGTAAGCATGGACGTGCCCCTGCAGGGGCCTGTGCGAGCTGTCGCAGCCTGTGAATACGCATGAGCCGTCAGATAGATTGACCAGAGCCAGGTGCATTCTTTCCGCGAGGAAGAGCGCAGAGGTAAGCTTTGGCGGCTGGCCGCCGCAAACATTGAATCTGGCAACCGATGGCTGCTCAGGCACTGCTTTGAAGGTTTTGCCGCGGTCTCCTCCTGCTCCAGATCCCTCAATCTGCAATGGTTATCACTCTTCAGCTCTGCAGTACACTCTCAAATGTTAAGTACTTTTGGTGATATACCGATAAAATTGAGCACTTGGATCGGAACTTTTTTATAGAATGATTGCCAATTAAGGGACGAAGTGGTTCCAGGAGGTCATTTGGGCTTGAAGCACCCAGTAATACGAAAACTCCTGTGAAGACATACGCACAGTATTTATTATTTCGCTAAGTGAGCGACCCTCTCGAAAAGGCTCTGCATAGCGAATCAGATATAAATGGGTCAGTCACACTCATAAAATAATAAAATAGTGGCCGAACCTCTCGAAATACACCTCTTTTTTAGCATCAGTAAAGGCCTTAAAATGGCTGCCCTATCCATGTCTGAAAAGACGTGGCCCAATTGAAACCCCAACCACTATTTTTAATTGGAAAACCTTCTAGCTATCCATGTCTGAAAAGACGTGGCCCAATTGAAACTTTGTGACTACCTGGGCGCGATATGCGTCGGAATATCTATCCATGTCTGAAAAGACGTGGCCCAATTGAAACCGCCGCTTTGAGCGTCGTATTCGGTTTTGAGTTGTTCTATCCATGTCTGAAAGGACGTGGCCCAATTGAAACACTATGAGACAAAAAATATCCTATTCGTTGAGGGGACCTATCCATGTCTGAAAGGACGTGGCCCAATTGAAACGCCGTTGTACCGGTACATCCAAACTTCCTTGGTCCCTATCCATGTCTGAAAGGACGTGGCCCAATTGAAACCAAACATACTCTCAATTGTCATGTATATACCTCACTTCTATCCATGTCTGAAAGGACGTGGCCCAATTGAAACGGGCGGGAAATATACCCACACATCATAGATGCCATCTATCCATGTCTGAAAGGACGTGGCCCAATTGAAACTTGGAATACCTCTGCCACAACTATCGGATATTTTGCTATCCATGTCTGAAAGGACGTGGCCCAATTGAAACCTCTATCACGCCTTCCCGGTTCGTTAATTTCTGCAGTCTATCCATGTCTGAAAGGACGTGGCCCAATTGAAACCCGGTAACCCTGACCACCAGGGAATTCCTCTGGGCTATCCATGTCTGAAAGGACGTGGCCCAATTGAAACGTTTCGGCTAATTTCCAAATCGTTGGTGATCCCTCCTCTATCCATGTCTGAAAGGACGTGGCCCAATTGAAACTCGGGCACGAGCGCCCCGGTCTCGTCCGTCACCGTCGACTATCCATGTCTGAAAGGACGTGGCCCAATTGAAACGATGCCTCGAATGCGTAATACACGCGCCTATATTGTCTATCCATGTCTGAAAGGACGTGGCCCAATTGAAACATTCAAAATCCGCTAATTCATATAATTCCAATCCGCTATCCATGTCTGAAAGGACGTGGCCCAATTGAAACCCTGTCCCATCTCGGAAGTAGAAAGAAGCTGGGATACTATCCATGTCTGAAAGGACGTGGCCCAATTGAAACATTGATTCTCTTAGGGTCATTTTTAATATCCCTCTTCTCTATCCATGTCTGAAAGGACGTGGCCCAATTGAAACGCCCATGTAACCCGGCACGCCAAACAACCAACGGCCAACTATCCATGTCTGAAAGGACGTGGCCCAATTGAAACTTCTAATATCTTCAGTAGTAAATAGCCCATTGTCCACTATCCATGTCTGAAAGGACGTGGCCCAATTGAAACATAATTAACTCCACCATATTCAACGCAACCTTCGATCTCTCCATGTCTGAAAGGACGTGGCCCAATTGAAACGCAGAATCTGCTCCAGTATGTGCCAGCTATGGTGATCTATCCATGTCTGAAAGGACGTGGCCCAATTGAAACCTCGCACGCTGAGCAGTTGCGTGTTGGGCAGTCGTACCTATCCATTTCTGCGAAGAAGTGGCCCAGTCAAAAAACTTTTTGTTAGCTTCGCTATTGCCCTCAAAACGCGGTCAGGCCCGCTCTTTCATCCGCCTGCACTCCTCTATCCCGAGCTCAGTGAGCTGATAGGTCATCTCATTCCTTGTTGGATGCCTGGCGACATATCCTTTGCTGACCAACTTTCCCAGGGCCTTTTTGACCCTGTGCCCCAGGTTGGGGAATCTGCGAACCAGGACATGCTCGGGCAAATGAGCGGCCTTTGCCATGCCCGTCTCCTGGCACAGTTTAACGAGAATAGCCCTTTCGAAGTCGGTTATCACACATAATACTATATGTCATTTAGATTTAAGCCTTTTG
>JARKOR010000079.1 GCA_029975625.1 Nanosynbacter sp.
ATCTTCTAGTGTTACGATGTCGCATACCGTTCCAAGCGCCACCAAATCAAGCAACCATTTCTCATGGCCCTCAGCTAACCCGTCCATCTCAGTTTGCATTGCCTGGACCAGCTTAAAAGCCACGCCAGCCCCACAGAGATCGCGAAACGGATATGCGTGGCTAGCAAACTTCGGATTAATTGCCGCAACAGCTGGCGGTGGTGTGGGAGCAACGTTGTGATGGTCCGTCACTACCGTATCGATGCCAAGTTCGGATGCGTAAGCAATCTCCGCATGACACAGGCTACCACAGTCAACGGTCACGATTAGCTCAGCACCCATATCTCTCACCTTATCGACCGCACCTTTGGTCATGCCATACCCTTCAATAAAACGATTCGGGATGAACGCATCAACTCTCTGAAATCCAAAGCTCGTAAAAGCATCAAGAAGCAACGCCGTCGCGCTCAGCCCGTCAATGTCATAATCGCCATAAATAACGACTTTTTCCTGTTTTTCGCGGGCTCGCTTAAGCCGCGCGACCGCTTCCGCCATATTCGGCAACAAGAATGGATCGTGTTTTACGATCTCATAGTCCGGCGACAGAAACGCTTGGCGCGCCTCAGGTGAGATTAACCCGCGTTTTCGTAAAATTTGCTCAAATAATGTCATTCTATACTAGTCGAGGAACGTCGTGGACGAGAAGAGTTCTGCTGAGATTTTATGACGATTCCCTGTAACTCTTTAAAGATTGGAAACTGCTTATTCGTCACGTAGGTTCGAGAATTTCCCTGCTTTTCGCTTTTCAGAAAACCTACTTTTTCGAGTTTCTTCAGTTCACGCTGGATATTGCCGGGGTCTTCCTTGATAAGTTTGGCCAATCCTCGTACGTGCGTGTGAAAATCGGGATACTTGGCGTATACAACCACAATCTTTCGCCTCACCCTTGATGTAATAAATACGTCCAACATAATTACTTTATTTCACACATTCCCCTTGCTTTACTCACTAGTCTAGCACAATTTTACAACACCATGCAAGCTAGAATAGGCGCCAATTTAATATAATTTGATTTATTTTCGTAATCGTATCTTCACGACTCGGCAAATTGTTGTCCTCATAATAGTGATCGACCCCCATAAAATTGTCTTTTGTATCAAGAATATACATCTCATCGGCCGCTATATGCAGACGATCAATAGCCGCCACGCTTGCGACTGGCGCTGCTACGACCAGTTTCTCCATACGAATTGACTTTAGGAAATCCAAAGCCACGTCAAGCGACGACAAATCATCGCTAAAACCATCACTCACCAAAATGACCGTCCTGTCCCTAAGCATATCCCGATCGACCACGCCGCTATCGCCCAAAAGCCGATTGATACGCTGGTATGCCCTTCGCTTCTCCTCCTCAAGATACCCGTAAAACTC
>JARKOR010000105.1 GCA_029975625.1 Nanosynbacter sp.
GTTGTTCCAAGGTTGGGTGATAATATCGCCGCCGTGGGCGATAACAAGTTGGTTCGCATGAAGCGTTACGATGGTCACGGGGTACGTAATGGTAAACTTATGGAGCGTCTCGACGAATTGTGCGAGTTGCATGCTGAATGCCAACATCTTAGGGTAATAGACAGTTCGGAATAAACGCTGCAGTTGAGCAAACGATAGGACGAAAACAACATGAGGGTTATCCAGGACCATTTCAGCACTGTTTTGAAGTAGATCAACCGCGTCGCGCGTCAGAATGATCGGCTTATCATAGGTGGTTACCAGTTCTTCGTATAGTATTGCTGTTTGACTATTTTTCCCCGCATCGCCACAGAGTAATAGTTCGTCGGCCCAATTACCCAGCGCTTTAACCTCCATTTTGGCATCGGCCGCGAGACCGCCGGAAGGCGTCGTGGCTCCAAAAGTCACGTCGACCATAGACGCGGGAACGGTGCGGCGCAAGGCATCTGGCAGGAGGACGCGTATTTCCCCTGCTCCGGTATCTTTGGCGATAGCATAACTGTCGGCTACGGCAGCGAAACTAAGCGAGCTTCCTCCTAAAATACCCAATCTCCCTGCCTGGTCGCGGCGTTCAGGCTTATTCCATTCGACGTCAGGGAAAAGCGGCGATTCTGCGGTTTGTTTTTGCCAATAATTCACGACGACGCCTCCTGCTCCAGTCTTGTTATAATCTCATCGTATGTCAGACCTGACTTTTGCACGAATTTTGCCATATACTCGCCTACGTAACGGAAGTGCCATGGTTCGTGGGAGATTCCCGTCTGGGCGGATTTCCCTTCCGGGTAGCGCAGAATGAAGCCGAATTGGGGCGCGTGCTCTTCAAGCCATGCTGCCGGACCGGAAGTTAATGAACAGGCGGAGATAGTGACTAGGCAATCAGGTGTGTTATCCGCTAAATCTACTGCCAAGCCTAGCTGGTGCTCGCTCTGACCAGGTAGTGCGATGTATTGCGCTGCATATTCCGGGCCGCGGGAAAGGACGGTTGAGTCATATAATTCTTGCTGTTCCGTCGCCGATCGGTATGCGCTAATAACCGCCAAAGAATAGCCCGCTTGCTCGGCTGCGGCAAAAAGTTCCGTGAGCGCGGCGTTGGCCTTGGGCTGAATTTGACCTCCCACAAGTAATGCATTGTGAGCAATTTCAATTTCAGT
>JARKOR010000106.1 GCA_029975625.1 Nanosynbacter sp.
CAGGAACCGATGTTTCAACGTTTGGTGCAGGCAACGGGTGCGCAGGCGGACGATCCTCGCCTGAAAGATGAATTTGCCGCAACGAAATGGCTTGAGGTAAACCGGCCTGATTATCGTGATGTCGTGGCGGCAGTTATGGAAGAGCTGAAGAAAGAGATTATTGCCAATCGTGATACGATTCTAGGCGGTATCGCTCAAAGCGTAGGGCAGTCAAGCGCTCCAGAGCAACCGGATACTAGCCAGAACCAGAGTATGTAATTTAAATGAGACTTTAATGACCGCGAAGAAATGCTTCAGCGGTCATTTTTTTGCCGCTTTTTGGTGAGATAAGTTCATCGATGGTGAGATAGATGCCGTCTCTACAGGGGAACGATAGGGGTCCGTCTGCATCTTTTGAGGTATGTGCTTTAGTAATAATGCAAGTGTCTGAGCCCAAGCTGACGCGAGAGCGTGGGAACCCAAGGTGCGCGCGAATGTGTGCATCGGCTTGTTGGGCGGTCATAGTCTTGGGGTTAATGAGCGAGTCGTGCTTTGAGAGTAATGAACAAAAAATTGGTTCACCGGTTTGCGGGGTTGGGGTGAGTTTGCCGGATAAAATGGCGGGCAATGTGTCGATTAGCAGACTGTTTCCGAGTGAAAAGAGAGTCTCATAGAGCTCTGGTTTTGTTTCCGTGCCTGTGAGAGGGATGGATTTTTGTACATATATGGGACCAGCGTCCATTGCGGCCTCAAGCTGCATAATCGTCACCCCAGTCTCGGTGTCGCTATGGGAAATTGCCGCCTCAATAGGGGAGGGGCCGCGCCAGCGAGGGAGGAGAGAGGGGTGGAGATTGATAATTCCCGGCTCAAATAAGTCGATGATGCTTTGGGGGATAATCTTGCCGTATGCGACGAGGATTCCAGCGACAGGTTGAAGCGCACGAATGTCTTCGGTAATGTCACGGAGTTTAGCGGGGGTCATGACGGGAATATTGTGTGCAAGCGCGTATGTTTTGACGGGAGACTCGGTTATTTTCTGTCCGCGGCCGCGTGCGGCATCGGGCTTGGTAATAACCGCCGAAACTATAAATCCAGCCCCAACAAGGGCTTGCAGTGTACCGAGGCTGTAGTCCTCAGTCCCAAAGAATATGATTTTTGGCAATTTGTGAGTCATAATCGAGTGGTTGCAGCTCGCCCTTGTCATCGAGCGTATAAAATGCGTCTTTCTGGTCGCGAATATGATCGATAAAAACCAGTCCGTTCGTGTGGTCAATCTCGTGTTGGAGGACGCGAGCGAGGAAGCCCTCGGCTTTAATACGAATCTCATTGCCCTCAAGATCTAGCGCTTTAACGCGAACCTTGCTATGGCGCGGCACCTTACCATAAATATGCTTGACGCTGAGGCAGCCTTCGTAATCTTCGACAAGCTCGCCCTCATATTTGATGATTTCCGGGTTAATGAGCGCGGTAAATTCGCGAGTCTGTTTGTCCTCGAAGTCGCTTCGGACCACAACGATGCGTTCCAGTCGGTCGATTTGCACCGCTGCCAAGGCGGCGCTGATTTCGTGGGGTCGGGAGTCTTCCCAATCGAGGGCGGCGCTTGTCATGAGATCTACGATATCGCGGATTTCGTCGGTAATGACGTGGATGCGCGAGGAACGCTCACGTAAATGCGGGTTTGGCAGAGTGATAATATCGTCTTTATTCATTATGACCAGTATACCAGAGGTGGTAAAAAAAGTTAATGGGGCGGGGCGGTTAATTTCCGCCGACCCAGGAGCGCCACGGGCCGGTGGTTGTGTCTGACGGTGCGTATCCCCCATAAATATACTGAGTGTCGTTCTCTGACGACAAGATATTGTTGCACAAGTTACTATTCCAAGCACCCTCATAACGAAGAGGCGTGTTATTTTGGTGTGAAATGTAATAAATAGTATCAGATTTACTGCGGGCAATTACCTTGTAGAGTAGCCTATTGCTAGGACTATAGCAGTAGGCTAAATTATTAGAGACAGTGGCATTGTATGCTGATTTGCTTGCTTTGAATCTGAGGGATACAAGGGATGAAGGAGTCACTGATACATCGGGATATCCTGCATTATCGACCCTATATAACTCGAGTTTCGTTGCCAATCCTTTTAAATCACTCTGTACGGCTGCATCATTCGCTCTGTTCGAGATGTTAGTATAAGCGGCTATCGATATCGCCGCCAATACCGCAATCACCACAATCACAATCAACAGTTCAACAATCGTAAACCCACTCCCCATTCTTTTCATAACACCCCTGTTTTCTCGTTTAAGCTTATTCATTCTGCAACCAGTATAACCTGGGGGGGTTAATTACAAGAGAAATGGTTAGGAAATTACAACAAACTGGTCGGATCGAGCTCGGTTTGCCAATGTGTCTGCGGAATGTATGCAAGAAGGTCTATAAGCTCTTGACGCCGCGGGCTTTTAACGACAAGCTGCCAACGGTACGTATCGCGGACGCGCTCGTAAAACGCCGGGGTGGGGCCAAGAACTTGAACAGACGAGCCGGCATGGTTCTTGAGCGCGTAGGCAACCTTTTTCGCGTTAGAGATGGCGGCGCGTTCGGTTTTA
>JARKOR010000108.1 GCA_029975625.1 Nanosynbacter sp.
TCAGGTTGCGGAGGCTATGGCCCTGGTACGAGCGCTGAACAAAATGACGAAAGCAGGTATGCCTGAAAGCGTGCGTATTGCCTGAAAACACAACCCGCTACGGGGGAGACTTACCCGAAATCTGATTTATTCAACAAAGCCCCGTAGATCTCCAAAAAAACAGTGCCAGACAATTTCCAACGACCGGTAGCACAAGTCCAGCCGTCCCTTTTCAGATTACGTTAAGTGAATGCAGCAAAGGGACAACGGGGGTTCGGGTTGCATTTAACGGTATTGAGGATGCAGAAAATAATACTTTGTTGAAACTGGATGAAGGAAGCAATACGGCCTCCGGTTTGGGTATAGAAATATTGGACGCAAATATGCGTCCGGTGAAACTGAATGACCTTCATGCCGGGATGCAGTGGATCCCACTGGTACCAGAACAGAACAATATTTTGCCTTACTCCGCTCGTCTGAAGTCAACTCATAAGTCCGTCAATCCGGGACTGGTGAGGGCTTCGGCAACCTTTACCCTTGAATTTCAATAATCAGAGTCAGATATGAAAAGACTTCACAAGAGGTTCCTGTTAGCTACGTTTTGCGCGTTATTCACAGCAACTCTCCAGGCCGCCGATGTCACTATCACTGTTAATGGTCGGGTAGTCGCTAAACCCTGCACTATTCAAACCAAAGAAGCTAACGTTAATCTCGGGGATCTTTATACGCGCAATCTGCAACAACCTGGTTCTGCATCTGGCTGGCACAATATTACTTTGTCATTAACCGATTGTCCGGTTGAAACAAGTGCAGTGACGGCAATCGTGACAGGTTCAACTGACAATACGGGTTATTACAAAAATGAAGGTACTGCCGAAAATATTCAGATAGAGCTGAGGGATGACCAGGATGCTGCGTTAAAAAATGGCGATAGCAAAACGGTTATTGTTGATGAGATCACTCGTAATGCACAGTTTCCACTTAAGGCAAGAGCTATCACGGTGAATGGAAACGCAAGCCAGGGAACGATCGAGGCGCTAATCAATGTGATCTACACCTGGCAATAACGTCGATTCGATTTTCTTAGCCTTCTTTTTAAATCAATTTTTAACCTTAGGATATATCATGGGTAAAACAATCAGTATAAAGGTCCTGTTCGGTATTTATCTTCTATTAATGGCAGGCAAAGTTTTTGCCTTCAGTTGTAATGTCGATGGCGGGTCAAGTATTGGAGCAGGTACAACCTCTGTTTATGTTAATCTCGACCCTGTAATACAGCCGGGCCAGAATCTGGTTGTAGACTTGTCTCAGCATATAAGTTGCTGGAATGATTACGGCGGCTGGTACGACACTGATCATATAAACCTGGTACAAGGCTCAGCTTTCGCAGGCTCCCTACAGTCATATAAAGGATCGCTGTACTGGAATAATGTGACCTACCCCTTCCCGTTGACGACAAATACCAACGTATTGGATATTGGTGATAAGACACCGATGCCATTACCGTTAAAACTCTATATTACCCCAGTTGGGGCGGCCGGTGGAGTTGTCATAAAAGCGGGGGAAGTCATTGCCCGTATTCATATGTATAAAATTGCAACATTAGGAAGCGGAAATCCGCGTAATTTTACGTGGAATATTATTTCAAATAACAATGTTGTTATGCCAACAGGCGGCTGCACCGTTGATAGTCGTAATGTCACCGTGGATCTCCCGGACTTTCCTGGAAGCGCAGAAATACCCCTTGGCGTATATTGCTCAAGCGAACAAAAGCTCTCATTTTATCTTTCGGGTGCCACCACTGACAGTAGCCGACAAGTGTTTGCTAACACAGCACCTGATGCAACAAAAGCATCGGGAGTGGGTGTCACTCTAATGCGTAATGGAAAAATACTGGCTACGGGAGAAAATGTCTCCCTGGGGACAGTAAATAAAAGCAAAGTACCTCTGGGTTTAAGCGCAACCTATGGACAAACAGGAAACAAGGTTTCAGCCGGAACCGTCCAGTCAGTCATTGGTGTCACTTTTATCTATGAATAATTGTGATTTTGACCTTAGTCTATGCGCTCCATTCACGAAAATTGCGCGGATAATTATTTTGTGAAGGCTATTAGCCTACACCTGTAAGAAAATCCGCGCACAATTGAAGCCAGAGTCTTATTTTTTATATTGAAAAATATGTTAATTTAAACACTATGAGAGATGATGCTTAACTTATCGTATTTAATCTATTGTTTAACGATAATAGATTAAAAATAGAAAGAGAGTAGTCCCCTACTCTTATATATCCATGTTGGCGATAATCCCTTTGTATGTACTGTGCATCATCGCTATTACAAATCCTAATAATTCATTTCCACACAGGATAAGTAGATGAAGAAAAAAATTGAATCCTACCAGGGTGCTGCAGGTGGTTGGGGTGCTGTCAAATCCGTAGCGAATGCAGTACGTAAGCAGATGGATATACGCCAGGATGTTATTGCCATGTTTGACATGAATAAGCCAGAGGGCTTTGACTGTCCGGGTTGTGCATGGCCAGATCCTAAGCACAGTGCGTCATTCGACATTTGTGAAAACGGCGCAAAAGCAATCGCCTGGGAAGTCACGGATAAGCAGGTAAATGCCTCTTTCTTTGCTGAGAATACGGTTCAATCATTACTTACCTGGGGAGATCACGAGCTTGAGGCTGCGGGACGTCTCACTCAGCCTTTGAAATATGATGCCGTCAGCGACTGTTACAAGCCATTAAGCTGGCAACAAGCTTTCGACGAAATTGGCGCACGCCTTCAAAGCTATAGTGATCCCAATCAGGTTGAATTCTATACTTCGGGCCGCACTTCCAATGAAGCTGCCTTTCTTTATCAGCTTTTTGCCCGTGAATACGGGAGCAATAACTTTCCCGACTGCTCCAACATGTGCCATGAACCGACCAGTGTGGGTTTGGCAGCGAGTATCGGCGTGGGTAAAGGGACTGTGTTGCTGGAAGACTTTGAGAAGTGCGATTTAGTCATTTGCATTGGGCATAACCCTGGTACAAACCACCCCCGCATGCTGACTTCGTTGCGCGCTTTAGTGAAACGGGGAGCGAAAATGATCGCCATCAATCCTCTACAGGAACGTGGCCTGGAGCGATTTACCGCACCGCAAAACCCGTTTGAAATGCTGACGAACTCTGAGACTCAGTTGGCCAGTGCCTACTACAACGTGCGCATTGGTGGCGATATGGCGTTGCTCAAGGGGATGATGCGCCTGTTAATTGAGCGCGATGATGCTGCAAGTGCCGCAGGTCGGCCCTCATTGCTTGATGACGAATTTATTCAAACGCATACCGTCGGCTTTGACGAGCTACGCCGTGACGTTCTCAATTCCGAGTGGAAAGATATCGAACGTATTTCTGGACTAAGTCAGACACAAATCGCCGAACTGGCTGACGCATATGCCGCTGCCGAACGCACCATTATCTGTTACGGAATGGGGATCACTCAGCACGAACATGGTACCCAGAACGTACAGCAACTGGTCAATTTGCTGTTGATGAAAGGTAACATTGGCAAGCCTGGTGCGGGTATCTGCCCACTACGTGGTCACTCTAATGTACAGGGCGACCGAACCGTCGGTATCACCGAGAAACCGTCTGCAGAGTTTCTGGCTCGCCTGGGTGAGCGCTATGGCTTCACCCCACCTCATGCACCTGGACATGCTGCAATTGCCAGCATGCAAGCAATATGTACGGGGCAGGCTCGAGCATTGATCTGCATGGGGGGCAACTTTGCACTGGCAATGCCAGATCGGGAAGCGAGCGCTGTACCGTTAACGCAATTAGATTTGGCGGTACACGTAGCCACTAAGCTTAACCGCTCTCATCTGCTGACCGCACGGCATAGCTATATTCTGCCGGTTCTGGGGCGTAGCGAGATTGATATGCAAAAAAGCGGTGCGCAGGCGGTAACCGTTGAGGATTCAATGTCGATGATTCATGCCTCGCGTGGCGTGTTAAAACCCGCCGGTGTAATGCTGAAATCAGAGTGTGCAGTGGTCGCGGGAATCGCGCAGGCAGCACTACCCCAGAGCGTGGTAGCCTGGGAGTATCTGGTGGAAGATTATGATCGCATTCGCAATGACATTGAAGCTGTGCTGCCAGAGTTCGCCGACTATAACCAGCGCATCCGTCATCCCGGTGGTTTTCACCTGATAAATGCAGCTGCTGAAAGGCGCTGGATGACGCCGTCAGGTAAGGCTAATTTCATTACCAGCAAAGGGCTGTTAGAAGATCCCTCTTCAGCGTTTAACAGTAAGCTGGTCATGGCGACAGTACGCAGCCACGATCAGTACAACACGACGATTTATGGTATGGATGATCGCTATCGAGGGGTATTCGGTCAACGAGATGTGGTCTTTATGAGTGCTAAACAAGCTAAAATTTGCCGTGTAAAAAACGGCGAAAGAGTTAATCTTATTGCGCTTACGCCAGACGGTAAGCGCAGCTCACGCCGCATGGATAGATTAAAAGTGGTCATTTACCCTATGGCTGACCGCTCACTGGTGACCTATTTTCCAGAATCGAATCACATGCTAACACTTGATAACCACGATCCATTAAGTGGCATTCCTGGCTATAAAAGTATTCCGGTTGAATTAGAACCATCAAATTAATGCCTCTTCTCATTTCTTCTGCTGTCATCCGCACAGCAGAAGAATTCCTCATTGACTATTATTTCGCAATTTGCTCACATGGATTAAATTCAACCACACACTATAAGATATAAACTTCTGCCTACAGCTGTAAGAAACTCCGCTCAGTACTGAAGCACCAGTCCTATTTCCTCTTTTCTCCAGCCTGTTATATTAAGCATACTGATTAACGATTTTTAACGTTATCCGCTAAATAAACATATTTGAAATGCATGCGACCACAGTGAAAAACAAAATCACGCAAAGAGACAACTATAAAGAAATCATGTCTGCAATTGTGGTTGTCTTATTACTGACACTTACGTTGATAGCCATTTTTTCGGCAATTGATCAGCTGAGTATTTCAGAAATGGGTCGCATTGCAAGAGATCTTACACATTTCATTATCAATAGTTTGCAAGACTGAAAATAAACAGCAAATTATAAATGTGAAATGTTTAAAAGGTATCGATAAAACTTTATTGTTTTAAGGAGATAAAATGTCGCTCGTTTGTTCTGTTATATTTATTCATCATGCTTTCAACGCTAACATTTTAGATAAAGATTACGCCTTCTCTGACGGCGAGATCCTGATGGTAGATAACGCTGTTCGTACACATTTTGAACCTTATGAGCGGCATTTTAAAGAAATCGGATTTAATGAAAATACCATTAAAAAATATCTACAATGCACTAACATCCAGACAGTGACGGTGCCTGTTCCTGCGAAGTTTTTACGTGCTTCAAATGTACCGACTGGATTGCTTAATGAAATGATTGCTTATCTCAACTCGGAAGAACGCAATCATCATAATTTTTCAGAACTTTTGCTTTTTTCTTGCCTGTCTATTTTTGCCGCATGCAAAGGTTTCATTACACTATTAACTAACGGTGTGCTATCCGTTTCCGGAAAAGTGAGAAATATTGTCAACATGAAGCTGGCGCACCCATGGAAGCTGAAAGATATTTGTGACTGCCTGTACATCAGTGAAAGCCTGTTGAAGAAAAAACTAAAGCAAGAGCAAACGACATTCTCACAGATTCTATTAGATGCCAGAATGCAGCACGCAAAAAATTTGATACGCGTAGAAGGTTCAGTCAATAAAATTGCCGAACAATGTGGTTATGCCAGTACATCTTATTTTATTTATGCGTTCCGCAAACATTTCGGCAACAGTCCGAAGAGAGTTTCTAAGGAGTACCGTTGTCAAAGTCACACGGGTATGAATACGGGCAACACGATGAGTGCTTTAGCTATTTGATTATTTGCTAACGAGTAGTCAACCACGCACGCTACGTAAGAATTATATGGGGCAACCATTCCCTGCCCCGCGTTGTTTTTAGGCGATATATTTATTGAAATAAATAAGTGACATCCATCACATATTTATGCACTTGCATAACCTGTTGCATGATTATTTATGATCTCAATTCGGCATTTTGTCAGTAAAATGCAATAATTTATTAAATATCAATAAATTAGTTGTTTATCGTCGAGAAATTACTTAATAGAACAGAAAGTAATGTCAACGCTTTATGGACTGTTATTTCCCTTTTTTTAGCTAAATCTGCTATCTCTTTATGTGACTAACTTCACTTACATCCACTTATTTCTCTTCGTAAAATTACTTCGGAATTAAGTACAATAAGAAGAGGAACATTTATGAAGTCTGCATTAAAGAAAAGTGTCGTAAGTACCTCGATATCTTTGATACTGGCATCTGGTATGGCTGCATTTGCTGCTCATGCGGCAGATGATGTAAAGCTGAAAGCAACCAAAACAAACGTTGCTTTCTCAGACTTTACGCCGACTGAATACAGTACCAAAGGAAAGCCAAATATTATCGTACTAACCATGGATGATCTTGGTTATGGACAACTTCCTTTTGATAAGGGATCTTTTGACCCAAAAACAATGGAAAATCGTGAAGTTGTCGATACCTACAAAATAGGGATAGATAAAGCCATTGAAGCTGCACAAAAATCAACGCCGACGCTCCTTTCATTAATGGATGAAGGCGTACGGTTTACTAACGGCTATGTGGCACACGGTGTTTCCGGCCCCTCCCGTGCCGCAATAATGACCGGTCGAGCTCCCGCCCGCTTTGGTGTCTATTCCAATACCGATGCTCAGGATGGTATTCCGCTAACAGAAACTTTCTTGCCTGAATTATTCCAGAATCATGGTTATTACACTGCAGCAGTAGGTAAATGGCACTTGTCAAAAATCAGTAATGTGCCGGTACCGGAAGATAAACAAACGCGTGACTATCATGACAACTTCACCACATTTTCTGCGGAAGAATGGCAACCTCAAAACCGTGGCTTTGATTACTTTATGGGATTCCACGCTGCAGGAACGGCATATTACAACTCCCCTTCACTGTTCAAAAATCGTGAACGTGTCCCCGCAAAAGGTTATATCAGCGATCAGTTAACCGATGAGGCAATTGGCGTTGTTGATCGTGCCAAAACACTTGACCAGCCTTTTATGCTTTACCTGGCTTATAATGCTCCGCACCTGCCAAATGATAATCCTGCACCGGATCAATATCAGAAGCAATTTAATACCGGTAGTCAAACAGCAGATAACTACTACGCTTCCGTTTATTCTGTTGATCAGGGTGTAAAACGCATTCTCGAACAACTGAAGAAAAACGGACAGTATGACAATACAATTATTCTCTTTACCTCCGATAATGGTGCGGTTATCGATGGTCCTCTGCCGCTGAACGGGGCGCAAAAAGGCTATAAGAGTCAGACCTATCCTGGCGGTACTCACACCCCAATGTTTATGTGGTGGAAAGGAAAACTTCAACCCGGTAATTATGACAAGCTGATTTCCGCAATGGATTTCTACCCGACAGCTCTTGATGCAGCCGATATCAGCATTCCAAAAGACCTTAAGCTGGATGGCGTTTCCTTGCTGCCCTGGTTGCAAGATAAGAAACAAGGCGAGCCACATAAAAATCTGACCTGGATAACCTCTTATTCTCACTGGTTTGACGAGGAAAATATTCCATTCTGGGATAATTACCACAAATTTGTTCGCCATCAGTCAGACGATTACCCGCATAACCCCAACACTGAGGACTTAAGCCAATTCTCTTATACGGTGAGAAATAACGATTATTCGCTTGTCTATACAGTAGAAAACAATCAGTTAGGTCTCTACAAACTGACGGATCTACAGCAAAAAGATAACCTTGCCGCCGCCAATCCGCAGGTCGTTAAAGAGATGCAAGGCGTGGTAAGAGAGTTTATCGACAGCAGCCAGCCACCGCTTAGCGAAGTAAATCAGGAGAAGTTTAACAATATCAAGAAAGCACTAAGCGAAGCGAAATAACTAAACCTTCATGCGGCGGAATTTTCCGCCGCCTTATTGAGCGAGATAGCGATGCACGTTACAGCCAAGCCCTCCAGTTTTCAATGTAATCTCAAATGTGATTACTGTTTTTACCTTGAAAAAGAGTCGCAGTTTACTCATGAAAAATGGATGGATGACAGCACTCTGAAAGAGTTCATCAAACAATATATCGCAGCGTCTGGCAATCAGGTCTATTTTACCTGGCAAGGCGGTGAACCCACTCTGGCTGGCCTGGATTTTTTCCGTAAAGTTATTCACTATCAACAACGCTATGCAGGCCAAAAACGTATTTTTAATGCATTACAAACGAATGGCATTTTATTGAATAATGAATGGTGTGCTTTTCTCAAAGAACATGAGTTTCTGGTTGGTATCTCGATCGATGGCCCCCAGGAGCTACATGACCGTTACAGACGCAGTAATTCAGGTAACGGTACTTTTGCAAAAGTGATAGCAGCCATCGAGCGTCTGAAATCATATCAAGTTGAGTTTAATACGTTAACCGTCATTAATAACGTTAATGTCCATTATCCTCTTGAGGTTTATCATTTTTTAAAATCTATCGGCAGTAAACATATGCAATTTATCGAATTGCTCGAAACCGGGACGCCGAATATTGATTTCAGTGGTCATAGTGAGAACACATTCCGTATCATTGATTTTTCTGTGCCTCCCACGGCTTATGGCAAGTTTATGTCAACCATTTTTATGCAATGGGTTAAAAACGATGTGGGTGAAATTTTCATCCGTCAGTTTGAAAGCTTTGTCAGCCGTTTTTTAGGGAATGGGCATACCAGTTGTATTTTCCAGGAGTCCTGCAAGGATAATCTGGTTGTTGAAAGTAATGGAGATATTTATGAATGCGACCATTTTGTCTATCCACAGTACAAAATTGGAAACATTAATAAATCTGAACTCAAAACGATGAACAGTGTACAACTGACAGCGCAAAAAAAACGGATTTCAGCGAAATGTCTGAAATGTGCATATAAACCTATCTGCAATGGCGGTTGTCCTAAGCATCGTATTACTAAAGTAAACAATGAGACTGTTTCTTATTTTTGCGAAGGTTATAAAATCCTTTTTTCAACCATGGTACCTTATATGAACGCCATGGTGGAGTTAGCTAAGAACAGAGTACCGCTTTACCACATTATGGATGTTGCAAAACAAATGGAGAATAATTAATAACGCTCTCTTTTAACTCCATTCTTAGCCTCCTTCTTATGACCTTAACAAGGCACCCGACATAAATTCCTGTCGGGTGTTTCGTCATCATCATCTTCCCTTGCGAAAATCCTGGCTTACGTGGTATGCATCAGGGCATTAGCAATATCCTTGATTATCAATAGCATAACCATAACCACTGAAAATGAAATATTCCTTTATATTTCATATTGTTAAATGATACTTAAATAAATTTCATCAGTAAATCATTGCCATAGATAATCATTGGATGGCACAATCAATTTTCGCTAATGATAACCATTCCCATTACGCTTCGTATGTTGATAGCAAAGTATCTCTGTCTGTTGAAGCCCTTTTGGCTGCGTAAGAATAATAAAACTTCAGTGTTGTTAATCATTATTATCCTCGCAATGATCCTTGGCGTGGTTAAAATTCAGGTCTGGTTAAACGACTGGAATAATGATTTTTTCAATGCGCTAAGCCAGAAAGAAACCGATAAGCTTTGGCAGCTTGTTCTTTGGTTCCCTGCCCTGCTGGGGATCTTTGTATTAATATCCGTAAATAAAACATGGTTAATTAAACTACTGACTATTCGCTGGCGCGAATGGTTAACAGATTACTACCTTAATCGCTGGTTTGCAGATAAAAACTACTACTTCACGCAGATCTACGGCGAGCATAAAAATACAGATAACCCTGACCAACGTATCGCTGAAGACATTCTCTTACTGATCAGCAAAACGCTCAGTCTTTCATTTGGCTTCATCCAGTCACTTAGCATGCTGATCACCTTTACCGTTATTCTTTGGCAAAGCGCGGGTACGCTCTCATTCACTGTTGGTGGAACAGAATGGAATATCCAGGGGTATATGGTCTATACCGTCGTGCTCATTGTGATCGGTGGAACTTTATTTACCCATAAGGTGGGTAAACGTATTCGTCCGCTTAATGTGGAAAAACAACGTAGCGAAGCGACATTTCGAACTAATCTTGTGCAGCATAATAAGCAGGCAGAACTGATTGCGCTAAGCAATGCTGAGTCTCTACAACGCCAGGAGTTGCGCGACAATTTTCATACCATTAAAGAGAACTGGCATCGTTTAATGAATCGTCAGCGGTGGCTTGATTACTGGCAAAATATTTATTCGCGCTCGCTTAGCGTTCTTCCCTACTTTCTGTTATTGCCGCAGTTTATTAGCGGGCAGATCAATCTGGGCGGACTTATGAAATCGCGCCAGGCATTTATGCTAGTATCGAACAATTTAAGCTGGTTTATTTATAAATATGACGAACTTGCTGAACTGGCTGCGGTTATCGATCGCTTGTATGAGTTCCATCAACTCACTGAACAGCGCCCTACGAATAAGCCTAAAAATTGCCAACATGCGGTACAAGTGGCTAATGCGAGTATTCGTACGCCTGATAATAAGATCATATTAGAGAACTTGAACTTTCATGTTTCGCCAGGCAAATGGCTATTACTGAAAGGCTACTCTGGTGCGGGAAAAACCACACTGCTTAAAACATTATCCCACTGCTGGCCGTGGTTTAAAGGTGATATTTCTTCTCCTGCTGACAGTTGGTATGTGTCACAAACACCGTTAATCAAAACCGGCTTACTGAAAGAGATTATTTGTAAAGCACTTCCCCTGCCCGTAGACGATAAATCGTTGAGCGAAGTACTGCATCAGGTTGGTCTTGGGAAATTGGCTGCGCGTATTCATGACCACGATCGCTGGGGAGATATTCTTTCCAGCGGCGAAAAACAACGTATCGCCCTGGCACGATTAATTTTACGACGTCCGAAATGGATATTTCTTGACGAAACTACCTCTCATCTTGAGGAACAAGAGGCTATCCGCTTACTGCGTTTAGTGCGTGAAAAACTACCCACAAGCGGCGTCATTATGGTTACACATCAACCCGGTGTCTGGAACCTGGCCGATGATATTTGTGACATTAGCGCGGTTTTATAAAAACAATAAAAGCCCTGCTGTACGGAGATATAAATAAATGAAGCGAGTTCTTATTCCTGGCGTCATTTTATGTGGCGCTGATGTGGCGCAGGCCGTCGATGACAAAAACATGTACATGCATTTTTTTGAAGAGATGACGGTCTATGCTCCTGTCCCTGTACCCGTAAACGGCAACACGCATTACACCAGTGAAAGCATCGAGCGTTTACCGACCGGGAATGGCAATATCAGCGATCTGCTGAGAACCAACCCTGCGGTACGCATGGATTCAACGCAAAGTACCTCGTTGAACCAGGGAGATATTCGCCCTGAGAAAATCTCTATTCACGGTGCGTCGCCCTACCAGAATGCCTATTTGATTGACGGTATTAGTGCAACTAATAACCTGAACCCAGCGAATGAGTCCGATGCCAGTAGTGCAACCAATATTAGCGGGATGTCACAGGGGTATTATCTTGATGTCAGCTTACTGGACAATGTGACGCTTTATGACAGTTTTGTGCCGGTTGAATTTGGTCGCTTCAATGGCGGGGTAATTGATGCAAAGATCAAACGCTTCAACGCTGATGATAGCAACGTGAAATTGGGTTATCGCACTACGCGTTCGGACTGGTTAACATCGCATATCGATGAGAATAACAAGAGCGCATTTAATCAAGGCTCTTCAGGAAGTACTTATTACTCCCCAGATTTTAAAAAGAACTTTTATACCTTGTCGTTTAATCAGGAACTCGCTGATAACTTCGGCGTTACCGCCGGTTTATCGCGCCGCCAGTCTGATATCACCCGCGCGGATTATGTTTCGAATGACGGCATTGTCGCCGGTCGGGCACAGTATAAAAACGTTATCGATACCGCATTGAGCAAATTTACCTGGTTTGCCAGCGACCGCTTTACCCACGATTTAACCTTAAAATATACCGGCTCCAGCCGTGATTATAATACCAGCACCTTCCCGCAGTCTGATCGCGAAATGGGTAATAAATCCTATGGTCTGGCATGGGATATGGATACGCAACTCGCATGGGCCAAACTGCGTACCACCGTTGGTTGGGATCATACTAGTGATTATACCCGTCACGATCATGACATCTGGTACACCGAACTTTCATGTACATATGGCGATATTACAGGGCGTTGCACCCGTGGCGGATTAGGACACATTTCCCAGGCTGTAGATAATTACACCTTCAAAACACGCCTGGGCTGGCAAAAATTCGCCGTGGGTAATGTTTCGCATCAACCCTACTTCGGCGCGGAATACATCTATTCCGATGCGTGGACTGAACGCCATAACCAGTCTGAATCCTATGTGATTAATGCTGCCGGAAAGAAAACTAAACATACCATTTACCATAAAGGTAAAGGCAGCCTGGGAATTGACAACTACACGCTGTATATGGCGGATCGCATTAGCTGGCGTAATGTGTCATTAATGCCCGGCGTGCGGTATGACTATGACAACTATCTGTCAAACCACAATATCTCCCCGCGCTTTATGACGGAATGGGATATTTTTGCTAATCAAACCTCAATGATTACAGCAGGTTATAACCGTTACTATGGCGGGAATATTCTTGATATGGGATTACGTGATATCCGCAATAGCTGGACGGAATCGGTATCAGGTAATAAAACTCTGACGCGTTATCAGGATTTGAAAACGCCTTATAACGATGAACTGGCAATGGGATTGCAGCAGAAAATCGGTAAGAACGTTATTGCGCGCGCAAACTATGTTTACCGTGAAGCGCATGATCAAATCAGCAAAAGCAGTCGTACCGACAGCGCGACTAAAAGTAAGCGTCGTCTGAGTACCGTCTGGTCCCGAATCCAGGATCCTGTAACTTAAGCACCCACTTATTTTGCAGGTGGACACCTCATGCGCGCTAAAGAAAGACTTCCCCGGAAACACTATTCCCCTGAATTCAAAATG
>JARKOR010000126.1 GCA_029975625.1 Nanosynbacter sp.
ATTCTTTGCGTCATATTCCCTGATGCCTCTTTGTGCCATGTCAAAAACCACCTTCGCCGCCCTAATGCTTTTCTTATTTACAAACTTTTCTCCGGGATAAGATATTTGTTTCGGGAAAATATTGAGATACTTCCAGAGGACTGGCTGAATATGAAGTATCCTGATTCCGAAAAAGCATTTGCTGAACCCGCGGCAGCGGTCTTAGCTAGTATTGATGAGAGGTATTTAGCCTGCCCCGACTGCCCGCCGGAGCCGAATCTGGACAAAACCCGGGGGTGCCGGGACCTGCCCGGAAGGGTAAAAAGGTGCTCCTCCTGCGGAAGAGCGACGCTGGATGCGGTAATGCTGGATGCTCTTCATGTCTTGCATGATTTTGGTCTGCGCGACGAGCGGGAAACGCTGAGAAGCGTCGGATCGCCGCTGGTGGTTGTGGGCTATCCTCTGGCCTACTCCCCCCGCCTGGGGCCGGACAGCCTGATCATCCAGGGGGAGAACATATCCCGTGAGGCTGCCCAGGCAATGGTGCAACGGATACCGGAGATCAGAGGGGTTATCCTCTTCCAGGGCGTTCCTGGAATGCATAAAAAAGGCACAAAGCCCCTGGAGAATGCACTCTTAGCCGGATCCGATCTGAGGGCTGACGTCTGCCAGAGCCTCTTTGGCGAGCTTGTCATCTACAAGAGCCAGTCGAAGATTCATATTGAGTTCTCCAGGCAGAGCGCCCCCAAGATGAGGATCATAGAGCAACTCATGCTGCAGGGAAAGGCATCCCGAGTGGTGGATGGGCTGTGCGGTCCGGGAACGCTGGGGCTGATGTGCGCCCTGGCCGGCGCCAGGGAGGTAGTACTGAACGATGTCTGGCTGCCCGCGGTGCAAAACGTTCTCCTCAACCTAAAGGCCAATCGAGATCTTCTGGGGATAGAGAGAATAGAGTATCCTCAGGTCTCCTTGCATGAGGTCGGAACGGAACCGGTGCTGGTAGGCCGTGCCAGCGGTGCCTGCGATATACAGGTTTATCATGGCGATCTTGCCAGGCTTTTTAAGAGGGCCCCGCCCGCTGACCTTTGCCTGATCGATCATTTTCCGGGAATGGATACCAAAGAGCTTGAGAAGGCCTGCAGATGCTGCAAAAAAGTAGTGCTGATCTGATTAAATGGGACAGCGCGGATTCGAACCGCGGTCCAAGAGTCCCAAACCCTCGAGGATAGACCAGGCTACCCCACTGTCCCAACAGCGAGTGCTCCTTGTGGTATGTTGTCTTTAAAAGCCTTTTGCTAACCTCTTTTCTGCCCTGGCGACAAGATTTTTTCGGTTGATCTTCTTGACCAGGTAGGCGGTGGCCAGTCCGCCAATGGCGGTGAGCATCCAGAGCTGAACGAGCCGGATGAGGATGGTTGCCGCAACTGCAGTATGCACGGGGATTCCAATGGCAGTGAAAAGAGTGCTCATTACAATATCGACAAGCCCCACACCGCCGGGGAGGAAT
>JARKOR010000139.1 GCA_029975625.1 Nanosynbacter sp.
TCAATGAGTGCGCCCGTAAAACTTGCGTACTCGACAACCTCGCGCGTCTTTGCGATAATCTCCTCTTCGGACGCATCGTGATTTGCCTGGGATATGTCAATATGGATAAACTCGTAACCCGCGTCAATCGCGCGCTTGCACACTTCGACCGTCGGACTGTGGTCTAGGTTTAAAAACATCTCAATACCATACTCATCTTTGTAGTTATCGACCAAGTCTCGTACGTTTTCAAGACCCATTGCCTTAACTTCACCGTCGCTCACCTCAACGAGCACAGGCGATTGGAGCTTCTGCGCGGCACGGGCAACCGCAATAAGCGTCTCTTGATTGTCGATATTGAATGCCCCAACCGCAAAGTGTTGCGCCCTCGTGCGCTGCATCAGGTGTCGTGCCTTGGTGGTATTTGAACGTATTTGCTTAATTGTTAATCCCATACTTCCTCCTTATTGATGATATTTCGGCATTGCTTGTATAAAATCTCTCACCGCGCCCAACATATATTCCGGTGTTAGCCCATATTCATCCAGCAACTCGGCCGCGGTTCCCGATTGACCAAATCGATCTTTGACACCAAGACGCTTAATCGGCATCGGCAGCTTTTCGGATAATAATTCCGCTACCGCGCCCCCAAATCCGGCCGCAATTTGCCCCTCTTCAGCCGTCACCACACGCCCGCACTTATGCGCCGTTTGCAAAATCGTCTCCTCGTCAAGCGGCTTTATTGTTGGCACATGCACAACTTCCGCCATAACCCCATCTTTCGCTAGCTCATCAGCTACCTCAAGAAGTGAGTGGGTCATAATTCCCGTACCCAGCAAAGCCACGTCCGAGCCCTCCCGCAACACCCGAGCTTTACCGTGCTCAAATGGCATGTCGGTCAAAAAGAGCGGCGTCTTATCGCGGCACAACCTGACATACGCAGGACTCTGATATTCGCCCAAAAATTCCGCCACCCGTTTTGCCTCCAGGCTATCACCCGGCGCAATAACGGTCATATTCGGAAGGCTCCGCATCAACGCAACGTCTTCAAGCATTTGGTGCGTGGCGCCGTCGGGTCCAACCGTGAGCCCGGCATGCGAGCCAATAATAACGACCGGCTGATTGTTAAGACAAATTGTCGTGCGAATCTGCTCCCAGTTACGCCCAGGGCTAAAGGCCGCATAGCTCGCCGTAAACGGATGTTTGCCCGCACGCGCCAGACCGCTTGCCGCTGTTACGAGATTTTGCTCGGCCACCCCAACCTCAATGTATCGCTCAGGAAAAGCTTCCTGAAACAATGAGACCTGTGTACTTTCCGCGAGGTCGGCCGATAGCACGATAACGTTATCGACTTGGTGTCCGATTGACACTAAGCCTCGTCCAAAACCAACACGCATTGACTCACGCTCCATTATAGTATCCTCCCATCAGAGGCACGAATTTCCTCGAGCGCTCGTTTTGCTTGCTCTTCGTTCGGTACCATGCCATGCCATTTGTAATCATTCTCCATAAAGTCGACTCCCCGTCCCGGAATTGTATGAGCGATAATAACGCTTGGCCGATTTGTAATCGCTCGCGCCATACTCGCCGCCTCAACAATACTTTCAATATTATGTCCGTCAATCTCTTGCACGTGCCAGCCAAAACTCTCCCACTTACCCTTCAGGTCCTCCAGCGGCATAACAGCCTCGGTGCTACCGCTAATCTGAATGTTATTGCGATCAACAATCGCCACAAGCTGACTAAGGCGGTATTTACCCGCGAACATCGCCGCCTCCCATATATTTCCTTCATTGAGCTCGCCATCGCCCAAAACACAGTACACGAAGCGCTGGGTATTGTGGTCAAGATACTGCAAACTATATGCGAATCCAGCTGCCTGGCTTAGTCCGCACCCAAGCGGTCCACTCGTTGTTTCAAGGCCGGGTAGCGCCAAACGCTCAGGATGTCCCTGTAGGCGGCTACCAAATTTGCGGAGGCTTTTTAATTCTTCAACATCAAAAAATCCCCGCTCCGCCATTGCCGCGTATAACACGGGTGCGCAATGCCCATTACTCATAATTAATACGTCGCGGTCCTTCCATTCGGGCTCCTCGGGCTTTAGGTGCAAAATCGAAAAAAATAACGCCGCAAATATATCCGCGAGCCCAAGTGGTCCTCCTGAATGCCCGCTTCCAGCCGCAACAAGACTCCGAATAATATCTTCTCGAATCTTCTGCGCTTTTTTCGCAATCTGTCGTTCGTTCAAATTCCCCACCACGGCTTGCTTTACCCTAAGACACCAGTCTTATTAATCTCTTGTTGCAGACGAGCGAAAGTCCCGCGCGGATCGCTCGATTTCTGAATTGCACCGCCAACATTTAAGATATCCACGCCACCCTGAACAAGACTATACGCATTGTCAACCGTTACACCGCCATCCCAGCCAATCTCAACCTGTGGATTTATCCCCTTAACGAGACGAATTTTTTCTAACTGCATAAGGCTTGCCGTTCCACCAAATCGGCCAAGCTCCCCACTGAAAATCAAGACGTGTTCGGCCGTCTGAATGAGCTGTTCAACCGTTTTCGGGACCGTCGGACGAAGAAGCGCCAACCCCGCGCGAATATCCGCCTG
>JARKOR010000158.1 GCA_029975625.1 Nanosynbacter sp.
ACGGGCGTGTTTTTTATTGCCCCAGTACGTTACAATAGATATATGGCAAAATCTTTTTTCTTTTATGATCTCGAGACATCGGGCTTAAGCGCGCGTAGCGACCGTATCATGCAGTTTGCGGGTATTCGAACAGATATGAATTTTGAGCTCATAGGGGAGCCCGTGAACGTCCTGGTGGCGCTAAATGATGATACTATTCCAAGTCCTGAGGCTCTGATGGTTACGGGCATTACGCCTCAAAAAACGGTTGAGGAGGGCTATTCGGAGGCGGAATTTTCTAAAAGGCTGACGGAGGAGTGGTTTACGTCCGATACAATCGTCGTGGGGTTCAATAGCGTCAGGTTTGACGACGAGTTCATCCGCCACCTGCTGTGGCGTAATTTTCATGATCCGTATGAGTGGTCATGGAAAGAGGGGAGAAGCCGGTGGGACTTGCTTGATGTGGTACGTATGACCAGGGCGCTCAGACCAGATGGTATTGAGTGGCCGGTTGATGATGCGGGCGAGCCGACGAACCGCCTTGAGCTTATCACGAAGGCAAATGGTATTTCGCATAACAATGCGCATGATGCTTTGAGCGATGTTGAGGCGCTTATTGACGTAGCGCGACTCATCAAAAAGTCTCAGCCGCAATTGTTTGAGTATTTATTGGCCATGCGCGACAAAAAAGAAGTGCAAAAACTTGTAAATTTGGACGATAAGAAACCTTTCGTTTATACGAGCGGTCGCTACGATAAACAGTATGCAAAGACAACCGTAGCCTTTCCTTTGACTTTGGCGCCTCATGGCAATGTTCTCGTGTATGACCTGAGGTATGATCCGACGCCATTTGTGAATTTGAGTCAAAAAGATTTGGCTGACAAAATATTTGCGACGTGGGAAGAGCGAAAAAAAGAAGATTTTATTCCGTTGCCTGTAAAACAATTGCAGTATAATCGTTGTCCTGCGGTTGCGCCAATGGGTGTGCTTGGGCAGGATGAGGGTTGGAAGCGAATCGAGCTGACGGAAGATGTTGTGAAGAAACATATGGACACGTTGCTTGCGCATCCGGATTTCGCGGAGCGATTACGTTCGCTGTATGAAACGAAACGTGAGCGGCCACTCGCGGATGAGCCAGAGGCAAAACTGTATGACGGCTTTTTGACCGACCAAGATCGGCTTCGGGTTGAGGCGGTAAGAAATGCGGATGAACGAGCCCTTGTAGATTTTCATCCTGAGTTTCAGGACGAACGGCTACCTGAATTGTTGCTTCATTACAAAGCGCGGAGTTTTCCCCGAGCGCTCAGCGAAGATGAGATGGCGGCGTGGGAGGATTGGCGCGCTATGCGTTTGCAGAAGCAACTGCCAAACGCAGTCCTTGCGATGAAAAGGATATCTACGCAGAAGTTGTCCGAACATCAGCAATTTCTACTCGCTGAAATACAGCTGTGGATTGAGAGCGTCATGCCTGCAGACGACTAAATAGGCAGCGGGGCAAGTCGACGGCGCATTGCGGAAGTTGGTGCTGGCGATTGTCGATTTTCTGTTTCTATTGCAAGAAGGGCGGCGGTAATAAGACTAATTGTTTGAGGCGAAAGCGGCGGGGTAAATAGGCGAACGCGGCGATTTAGATACCGTTGATGCGCCGCGGCGATTGACTCAAGAATTTTCCATGTCGATAGGTTGAAAATGCGCCACAGGATGATGCTGATCGGCACGATGAGAAGCCAAAAAAGGAACATTGCTACGGGCGGAATGACTACGTTGATGAATGGCACGCGCCCGGCCAGCACAAAAAGGAGTAGTTCATTGCCGAAGAAATATATCGTAACTCCAACTACTCCAAACAGACCCATGAGACTGCCCAGCTTTTTCATGTCCTCACTATAGCAAACAGAGGTGTTTGGTGCAATCATAAGCAAAATTGATTTTTCTCTTGACACCAACCTCGGGGGGG